>NZ_CALGPS010000026.1 GCF_937959425.1 uncultured Dialister sp. | reverse complement strand
AATGTCGCTTGACTTGGCAATCCTATGCAGGATTGCCACCCGCAGGAAGGAGCTGCCCGGTAGGGCTGAGGATAGGCCTTTGCTGTGCAAAGGCGCCGCCGCAGGCGGAATTTCACGGAAGAGTCACATTAGGCCCCTTTGGGTCTTCGGATTTTCTACGAAAATCCGCTATCCTCCGTCGCCTACGGCGACACCAACGGCCGGGCATTAAGGTGTTCGCTTACTGTGCAGGCTATGCTCACATATTAGCCCGGCTCAGAAGCCCTCTGCAGGGCTTCTGCCTTCCAGAGGAAGGAGGCTTTTGCACTACGTCATGTACCCTTGGTGACACAATGGGTAACACGTAACGCTGACTTTATACTCATTGCCGCCGCAGGCAGCTATCCACAACCTTCGCCCGCGAAGCGGGCGTCAACCCTCCTCTTTAAACCCTTTGAACCGGAACCCTCAAAGCCCATACCTCTTGTATTAGTATAAGAAAATGCTATAATTAAATAGTACTGATATTTTGAAATTTCTATGTTAAGGAAGCAATGCGCGATTCAAAGAATCAGCCCACTGCTTCCTTATAATTTTGGAAGCGGTTTTTCTTATGGAGGAGTATGCCTATGGAAGAAAAGAGAAATGAAACAGGGAAGAGTAAAGGCCTACGGATTTTTATCATTATCCTGTTTGCTGCATTTACTGCTTTTGCCATGATTTTCAGCCTGATTTTCGGTTCGGCGGACATTTCTTTCGGCACGATTCTGCATACCCTTTTGGGAAATGTGGCAACCACCGATGAAATGGTGATTTGGAATATCCGGTTTCCCCGGAATATTGTAGGCGCTCTGGTAGGGGCGAACCTGGCAGTATCCGGTGCCATTCTGCAGGCCGTCATGAAGAATCCCCTGGCGGACCCGGGCATTGTAGGTGTTTCCAGCGGCGCCGGCCTGGCCGGGGTGATTATGCTGATTTTCATGCCGGAAGCATCCCTCCTTCTGACACCGGTGGCCTTTGTGGGAGCCATGCTTTCCGCCGCTGCCGTCTATGCGCTGGCATGGAAAAACGGTATCCGCCCAAGCCGCATTATTCTGGCCGGTGTGGCAGTGAGCGCATTTCTGGGAAGCGGTATTTCCGCCCTTCTTGTTTTCTATTCCGATAAAGTGCAGGGGGCCCTCCTGTGGATGGTGGGCGGCCTGTCTGCCAGAAGCTGGCCCCAGGTGGAAGCACTCTTCCCCTATACAGTGCTGGGCCTTGTGCTTGCCCTGGCAGGATGCAAGGCACTGACTATCCTCAGCCTTGGCGATGAGACCGCCAGAGGCCTTGGGGTGCCTGTGGAAAAAGTCCGTTTCTCCATGACTGCCGTAGCGGCCCTCCTGGCTGCCGGTGCTGTCAGTATTGCCGGACTCATCGGCTTTGTAGGCCTTGTGGTGCCTCATATTGTGAGACTGATTATAGGTACGGACTACAAGTATGTAGTGCCCGGTTCCGCCATACTGGGAGCGGGAGTGCTTGTATTCTGTGATACCCTGGGCCGGGTGCTTTTCTCGCCCATTGAAATCCCTGCAGGTATTATCATGGCCTTCCTGGGCGCGCCTTTCTTCCTGTATCTGTTAAGGAGGAGCGCATGATGAATACGAACGATATTGCCATTAAAATTTCCGACATTCATGTTTCCTTTGGAAATCATCACGTTCTCCGCGGTGCCAGCGGTGTTATTAAAAAAGGAAGCATCGTCACCTTTCTGGGAAGAAACGGCTGCGGTAAATCCACCCTTTTGAAGACGGTAACAGGAAATCTGACACCTCAGAAAGGGTCTATTGAAATCGCAGGCCGCCCTCTTTCCTCCTACAGTTCCAACGAACTGGCCCGGGTGGTGGCATTCCTGCCCCAGTTCCATGATGTTCCCAAAGACATGACCTCCGAAGAACTGGTCTCCTGCGGACGCTATCCCTACCAGCACTGGTGGAGCGGCGTTTCCACAAAGGACAGGGAAGTGGTGGCGGAAGTAATGGAAAAGACAAATACCACCCATCTCAAAGACCGTCTGGTAGCCAGTCTTTCCGGCGGTGAAAGACAGAGAGTATGGATTGCCATGGCCCTGGCCCAGGAACCGAAGATTCTGATTCTTGACGAACCTACCACCTACCTGGATATCTGTCACCAGCTGGAAGTGATGGAGCTGGTGTCCAAACTGAACGAGGAAGAAAATCTGACGGTAGTCATGGTCCTTCATGAAATCAACCAGGCCGTCCGCTACTCCACGGATCTTCTTGTCCTGGAAAACGGCGTCATAGAGCGCCACGGCCCGCCGATGGAAGTCATGACCCACGAAGCCATTGCAGAAGTTTTCGATGTGGATGCGGATGTGGAAATGAGAAAAGGAAGACCTATGATCTGCATCAATGGACTGCTGGAAAAGGAGTGAGGCCCCTATGTGGCCGGATATATGAAAAAAGATACCCTGCAAAAGGGTATCTTTTTTATTTCCATCTTATTCTCCATAAGCCAGGTTATACAGCTTTTCCATGGCCTGTGGTGTCCTTACGCCGGGGTTCATGAGGAAAAGGTCCGGTTCCAGGAAGTAGACTCGCTTGTTCTGCACCGCCTTCAGGTGGGCCCAGGAGGGGTTGTTTCTCATGGATTCATCCAGCTTTTTGTTGATTTCATCCTGTTTGCCCATGGTTACGATGAAGATGGTGTCAGGATCATCGGCTGAGAGCTGCTCCAGGGAGTAGGGGACTGTCTTGCTGTCCAGTTTGATGTCCTTGTGGCTGGTGATGACGTTATCCATTTTAAGCATTTCCACCATGGAGGCGCAGATGGATTTCGGCGTTTCCGCTGTCACATCCTTGCCGGTGGCGCGGAGAACAGCTACTTTGGCCGGCGTTTTGGCAGCGGCTTTGTCTTCTATGGCTTTCACTCCTTCTTCATAGGTCTTAATCACATTGTCTGCCTTGGCCTGCTGGTCATAGAGGGTGCCCATGAATTTCAGAAGAGGTACATTATCATTGATGCCGTCATACTGGATGAGAAGGTAGGGGATTTTATTGCTTTTTAAGAGGGATTCCAGTTTGGAGTTCTGGTTCTTTTCGCCAAGCACCAGGTCCGGTTTCATGCCTACCAGAGTTTCCATATTGATATTCTGTACATGGCCCAGGGTGGGGAGGGATTTCGCCTCTTCAGGAATGGGGCTTGAAGTTTCCGGCCGGGCTGCAGAGGTGCCGCCTACGGCATAGGCCATATTAAGCAGGGGAGCAGAGAGCTCTATTACTCGTTTAGGCGGTGCTTTCATGGTAATGGTCTGGTCCTTGTAGGTGTAGGTGACATTTCCATTTCCGCCTTCAGACTTGGTGCTTCCGCAGGCTGTGAGAGCAAGACAGAGGGCGGCAGCCGCTGCTGCTGCTAAAAATTTCTTCATTCGGTTCTCCTTTATTTCATAAAGATGAAATAAACCCCTTCGCCGAGATGACGAAGGGGTCTAATGTAGAGACAAATCATCTCTTACATATCATACCACAAATTATTTCTGCAGTGCTGCCAGTGCTTCATCAGCGCGCTGTACATAGATATCTCTTACAGCTTTGTTTTCACCAAGGCCGTGGATGTAGGTGGAAACTTTGAAGCCCTGTGCTTCCAGCTGGCTCTTGTGGGAGTCAGGATCAGAGCCGGCCATATCGTTGTTTGCATGGTCTCCGGCAACCATCATGATAGGCATGAGGGTTACATGGGTGTAGCCGCCTGCTTTCAGTTTCGGAATGACATCTTCCAGGTTCGGACGGCCTTCAACAGAGTAAACAAATACATTGTTCATGCCCAGCTGATGGAGTCTGTCCTGGATAACGCTGTAGTAAGCGTTGCCCGGATGGGGAGTACCATGAGCCATGATGAGGGTTGCATCATGAGCGCCCATCTTCGGGAACTGGGTGGAAACGGCTTTCAGGAAATCGACTACCTGGTCCGGTTCGCCTTCGGTGCCCTGGAAGTACATGAGAGGGGTAGCCAGGGAAATTTTCTTGAAGTTCGGAGCCTGCATTTTTGTGACTACGGAGTCATAGCTGTATTCCATGCCGGGAATGACGTCCAGGGAAACGACGGCAACGCGGGTGTATCCTTCGGCTTTCAGTTTTGCGAAAGCTTCTTCCGGGGTCATCTTGGTGATGCCTTCTTTAGCTTTTACACGGTCGATGATAATATGGGAAGTGTAAGCTTCGTAAACCGGTACATTCGGGTTAGCTTCCTGGATAGCCTTTTCTACGGCATCAATGGTCTTATGACGGGTGTCGGTGAAGGTGGTACCGAAGGTCATAACCAGAATAGCATCTTTGTTTGGTGCGTTTTTCATTGCCGGATTTTCATGGGTCCATACACCTACGGTGGAAGCTTCGCGGAGAGCCGGGGTTACGTCCTTAACTTCCGGGTTCAGTTCATAGGCATTAACGGACATGCCCATTCCCATGACACAGAGAGCTGCCATAGATGCAGTTAAAATACTTTTGATACTTTTTTTCATGAAAAATCACTCCTTTGAAAATTTCCTGAGGGAAGCTGAATGAAACAGTGCTTACCCGTGAGCCAGGATTCTGTACAGTCCAAAAAACATACAAGATGTTTCCCAAGTACTTGTATGATTTTGGCAGTACTTTGCATGACTTAAGTTTAGTACATCACTATTACAAAGTCAATAATATTTTTTATATTTTCTAATCTTTGAAGTCTAAATATTAAGATGATAGAAATGGAATTCAAAAATAAACGGATAGGACATTAAGAATAGGGGAATGGGGATAGTGTCGGCTATCGGCTGTCGGCCTTGGTGAGCGTGCAGCCGCGGAGCAGCTGGGATCGAAGATCGGGATCGGGGGCCGCCTGCGGCGGCAGTTGGTGGGCGCCTTTTGGAAATATAGGGGTGCCAGTATAAATAAATAAAACCGATTTAGTGAGCTAGTGAGCTAGTAAAACCATACAACCGCGCCTGCGGGCGAGGGAAAAGAGGCCCCCCTTTGGTGGCTGGCGCCACCACCTTTCCCCAAAGGGAAGCATGTCACTAGATTCTCAGTCGCCTACGGCTCCCTACGAATCCAGTTCCTTTGCCACCCCGCAAGCGGGGGCACAATAAAGTTCCGCGAATCATTTTTCTCAAAAGTTGTTC
>NZ_CALGPS010000025.1 GCF_937959425.1 uncultured Dialister sp. | reverse complement strand
TTAGTTGAGCATACCGACAGGAAACTATTCGCCAAGGGCTTCCTGCTGTGATGACACAATGGTTACTCATTTCAATAGGAAACTATTCACCAAGGGTTTCCTATTGAGGTGATACGCATTAGTTGAGCATACCGACAGGAAACTATTCGCCAAGGGCTTCCTGCTGTGATGACCCACATTAGTTAAGCACAACAATAGGAAACTTCATCCCAGTACGTTTTGACTCTGATTCATTATCATTTAGTACTGCATGAAGGCAATAAAAAAACCTGCTGGCGGGGAAACCAGCAGGTTTTTGGAGAGAGGGTAAATTATTATCAAGAAAATCCAAGGTAAAAATGATAAGAATCAACGCACCTCCTTTTTCTGCACAGCAGCGGGCTTTCCTTTCTTCATGGGGATTTGAATCGGGGAATCCGCCGCCTTGCTCTTAGTTGACCGTCGGTCAACTTATGTACTTATTATATCATCTTTTTTCCAAGTTGCAAGCCTTTTTTGAAATAATTTTTTATAAACAAATTTTGAAATCCTGTTATACAAATACCATCTTTAATTATTTTACATAATAAAAAAGGAGGGCTGCCTGTGCAGTCCTCCTGAAAGGCCTATGCCTTATGCCATCATGTTTTCCAGCTGGCTGATAAATTCTTCCTGGGGAACGGCGCCAATCATGCGGTTCACTTCTTCTCCGTCCTTGAAGAGGATGATGGTGGGGATGGACATGATGTCGAACTGGCCTGCCAGGTCCTGCAGTTCATCTACATCCACCTTGCAGAAGTGGATTTTGTCACCCAGCACCTTTTCTGCATTTTCCAGTACCGGAGCCATCATGCGGCAGGGCCCGCACCAGGTAGCCCAGAAGTCGATAAGGCTGTAGCCTTTGTGGTTTGTAATTTCTGTATCAAACTGTTCATTGCTGTGGATTTCGGTAATCATAGGGGTCTCTCCTTTTAAAATGTTATATTTAACTTATTCGATATATTTATTATAGCACAGATTGTCAAATAGGAAAAGGGGCCGCTTTGCGGCCCGGGTTCAAAAGGTTCGGCCCGCCGGGGGCGGGCTGGTTCATAGGGTTCAGAGGGAAAAGGTTCTTAGGATTGACCGGCCTGACAGCCGGAAGGTTCGGAGGTTTGACGGTTGACGGGGCTTTGGGCCCCGAAGGTTCTTAAGGTTCTTAGGTTTGATGGGCCCTTCGGGTCCAAGGGTTATGGTATCGCCCTGTCGGGCGATGAGTATGAAGTCAGCGTTACGGGATTTACTTCCCGCCTTCTGCTCGTCATTCTGAACGCAGTGAAGAATCTCGGTAAAAATAGTAATTGAGGAAAAGCCGATAAATACCGGTCCGCGGGAAGGCGCCTGCCCTTTTTATCAGCATATCTTTTATTTTGTCTTGTGAGCAGAACGAAAATGGGGTAATATTGTATTATGAATTGAACAATATAATCCTATTTTCGTTTTATGGAGGAAACGATGATTACCAGAGTAACCATTCAGGAGATTTTGGCTGACCAGTGGGAAACCATGTCTGAGCAGACCTTAATCAGGCGCCGCTTTTCCTGGGCCGATGAGCTGAATTACTGCCTTACCGGCATACGAAGGGCCGGAAAATCCTACATGCTTATGCAGAGGATACGGGACCTGCTGGATAAGGGAATTCCAAGAAGCGCAATTTTATATGTGAATTTTGAAGATGAACGGCTTTTGGAAATTACCGCCGGCGATTTAAACAAATTGATTGAAGTACAGGCCGAAACGGCACCGCAGCACAGGGTTTCCTATGTATTTCTTGATGAGCTCCAGAACGTAGCGGGCTGGGAGAAATTCGTGCGGCGGCTGGCGGACAGCAAGTATCATGTGTATGTAACCGGTAGCAATGCCAAAATGCTTAGTCGGGAAATCGCCACCACTCTGGGCGGCCGTTTCATGATTGAAGAGGTTTATCCTTATTCCTTTGCAGAATATTTGAAAGCCTCCGGCATGAAGCCGGACATATCCCAGGGATTGACTACCAAGGGGCGAGCCGCCATGTTTCAGGCCTTCCACTCCTACCTTATGGAAGGCTCATTTCCGGAGCTCATCGGCCTTAAATCCAAGAAATTGTATCTCAATACCATTTATCAGACCATTTATGTGGGAGATATTATCGCAAGGAACGGCGTTACCAATGAATTCGCACTGCGCTTACTGCTGAAAAAGCTGGCCGAATCGGTATGCCGCCCCATTTCCTACAGCCGGCTGGCCAATATCGTAAAAGGCAGCGGCTCTTCCATTGCCAAATCGACGGTGATTAAATATATTTCTTATATGCAGGATTCGTACCTCATTTTCCCCATCTACAATTATCAGGGTAAACTTCTGGACAAGGAAATGACCCCAAAATACTATTTCATGGACACGGGCCTGCTGAATCTGCTTACCCTTGACGGTGCCACGGCTTCATTGGAAAATCTGGCGGCCATCGACCTTGTCCGCCGTTTCGGGCAGGAAGAAGTGTACTATTATGAAAAGAATATTGAAGTGGATTTCTTTGTGCCCAACAGGCGAATGGCCGTGCAGGTGTGCTATGCGCTCCACCAGTCAGAAGAAACATGCCGCCGTGAAGTAGAAGGGCTTTTGAAATTTAACGCCCATATTCCGGGACAGAATTTATACATACTCACCGTCGGTGAGGAGGAAACCATCGAAAGAGACGGCACCGTCATTCATGTGGTGCCCATGTGGAAATGGCTGCTCAGGGATGAGCCATGCATCATATAAAAAGAAGCTGTGAAGAAATGATTGATATTTCTCACAGCTTCTTTTTTTGATTAAAGAAACAGCCGGTTTATTTCCCGGTGTACACGGTCTTCTTATGGCTGCCGTAAAGGTCAAGGAATACGGCGTCTTCGTCGTAGCGGTTGAGGCGTACCGGTTTCTTGTCCGCATAGCCTACGGCAATGATGCAGAAGGGATCCAGTTCGTCGGGGATGTCCAGGATGTGGTCCAGGTGTACTTTTCTGTCCTGGTAGGGGTATACCTGCATCCAGAGGGTGGAGAGTCCCAGATGTTCCGCTTCGATCAGGATATTCTGGGCGGCTGCGGCGCAGTCGAAGGTCCATTCTTCGGGGAAGGAAATGCCATCCTTCTTGCCCACGATGACAATGGCTGCGGATGCCTTACGGGCAGGGCCGGCGATAATGCTGTTGTGGGAAATGGCTTTGACCAGGTCTTCTCTGGTGACAATGATGAAATCCCGGGATTTCTGGTTGCCCACGGCCCTGGCCTGCATGCCTGCCTTTACCAGGGTAAGAAGTTCTTCGTCCGGCACCGGTGTTTTTTCCTTGAAATACCGGCAGGTGCCTCTTCTGAAAATTTCGTCCATGGTTCTTCCTCCTTTTATATATGCGTTCACCTGATTCTTTCTTGCTTTTATTATACCATAAATGGGCCGCTTTGCGGCCCGGGTTCAGAGGGTTCTGCGCCCTTTGGGCGCGGAAGGTTCTGAAGTTTGACGCCCACTTTGCGGGCGAAGGTTCTTAGGTTTGACAGCGTCCTTTGGACGCTGAGGGTTGTGGTGGCGGCTCCGCCGCAAGTTTATATGGGCGCCTTGCGGCTCGGTTTCAGAAGGTTCGGCCCGCCTTGGGCGTCAATGGATATATATGCCATTGCACGTCAGCAATCATACCCACTATAGAGTATCCTGTCTTTCTTATACCATTCTGCTGAATTGGCCGCTCACGCGGCCACTCCCTATCCGGCTGCGCCGGACTTACCCGAAGGGAAGCGTGTCACTGGATTCTCAGACATCGGGCCGGATGCCCAAAGGTAGGCGCCTTTATGGGCAGGCTAGGCGCCTACTTATCCGGCCTTGCGTATTCTATGCAGAATACGCACCTGCGGCTCCCTACAGCACGGCTATCACCGACTCACTGGATTCTCAGGTCGCTTAGGCTCCCCTACGAATCCAGTTCGCTGGAGTGACTCCAGTTCCCTTGCCACCCCTATTCAGGGGGCAGAATAAAGCGTCTCTATACTTGTCCTCTCCTCATAAGTTGCGCTATGTATAAAGCGGGTTGTTGTCCCCCCGCCTGCGGGGGGAAGGTGGTGCCGCAGGCACCAAAGGGGGAACCGCCGAAATGAGAAAAACACTTATGACTCATCTCTTCAGATGCCATGCTGTTAAATTGGCCGCTCACGCGGCCACCCCTTATCCGGCTCCGCCGGACTTTCCCCTATTCAGGGCAATGCTATTGCGTTAAGGCATCGACCGAAAAAAAGTTGTCA
>NZ_CALGPS010000024.1 GCF_937959425.1 uncultured Dialister sp. | reverse complement strand
CCGAACGGTACGTACGGTGGTGTGAGAGGGATGAATAATCTCTACTCGATTGGCCGCGATAGTGGCCAATTCAGCAGGATGGTTATAGGAGAAATGACAGGCAAAGCAGGCCGCCGATTGGCGGTCAGGATAATCGTGGAGTATTATCTCTATGCTCCACCCCGTACACCCTATGGCCCCTCAAGGGGCAACAAGGGATTGTGGCGGGAAAAATGAAGAGTCATTGGCAGTGATTGGTATTCCGGCGGTTCCCCCTTTGGTGCCTGACGGCACCACCTTTCCCCCTCTTCGAGGGGGCACTATGGGTGCTGGGCATGGTGCTCATGTGATGAGAGAGAAAGCATAGAGAGGGGGTATTCTGCCCCCTGAATAGGGGGAAGTCCCGCGAAGCGGGATAGGGGGTGGCCACGATAGTGGCCAATTCAGCAGGATGGTTATAGGAGAAATGACAGGCAAAGCAGGCCGCCGATTGGCGGTCAGGATAATCGTGGAGTATTATCTCTATGCTCCACCCCGTACACCCTATGGCCCCTCAAGGGGCAACAAGGGATTGTGGCGGGAAAAATGAAGAGTCATTGGCAGTGATTGGTATTCCGGCGGTTCCCCCTTTGGTGCCTGACGGCACCACCTTTCCCCCTCTTCGAGGGGGCACTATGGGTGCTGGGCATGGTGCTCATGTGATGAGAGAGAAAGCATAGAGAGGGGGTATTCTGCCCCCTGAATAGGGGGAAGTCCCGCGAAGCGGGATAGGGGGTGGCCACGATAGTGGCCAATTCAGCAGGATGGTACAGGGAGAAGATGGGTCATAAGTGCATTTTACTACTACGGCGGATCCCCCTTTGGTGGCTGGCGCCACCACCTTTCCCCCGCTAAAGCGGTGGGACTATGGGCGCTGGGCATTTCCGCCGACAGGCGGCTATATACGCATTGCCCGAAGGGCAATCCACAATCCTCAGCCCCGCAGGGGCTGTCAAACCTGAGAACCTTCCGGCCGACAGGCCGGTCAAACTTAAGAACCTTCCCTTCTGAACCCTTTTTTCCCAACTCTTTCCTTCACAACCCTTCTACGCAGCCTGCGGCAAAGCCGCGCCCCTTTCCCTTGACTGCCATGATGGAAAAGCGTAAAATCAGATTTGTTTTATTTATTTACCATACATAGGGAAAGGAAAGCAGGAGAAGCATGGGTTTATTGGACATTTTGATGGATGTGGTGAAGCAGCCGGCGCTGATTGTGGGGCTCTTTTCTTTTATCGGCCTCATGGCGCTTAGGAAGCCTTTTCATAAGGTGCTGACAGGGACGCTTCGTCCTATTCTGGGCTATATCATGATGATGGCAGGGGCTAATATCATCGTGGCCAATCTGGAGCCTCTGGGACAGATGATTCATGAGGGCTTCCACATTACCGGCGTGGTGCCCAGTAATGAGGCCATCGTGGCTTCCGCTTCCCGTCTTCTGGGCACGGAAACCATGTTTATCCTGGTGGCGGGGCTCATGATGAACCTGGTCATTGCCCGGCTTACGAAGTTCAAGTATGTGTTCCTTACGGTGCACCACAGTTTCTTCATGGCCTGTCTCCTTTCCGCTGTACTGGGCACCATCGGCCTCTCCGGTGTGGAGCTGGTGCTGGCAGGGGGCTTCCTCCTGGGGGCCTGGAGTTCTATTTCCCCGGCCATCGGACAGAAATATACGAACCGCGTCACTCACGGCGACCACATCGCCCTTGGCCATTTCGGCAGTCTGGCTTACTATATTTCCGCCTGGGTTGGGTCCAAGACCGGCAGGGCGGAGGATAATATCGAAACTATGGAAATTCCGGAGAAATGGGCTTTCCTGAAGGATACCACCGTGTCCACCGCCCTCACCATGATCGTTTTCTTCCTGCTGGCTGCCTTTGCCGCCGGCTCTGACTATGTATCCACCATTTCCCACGGCATGTCTCCCGTCATCTTCGCCATTATGGCGGGCCTTGAATTTGCGGTGGGCGTGGCTGTGGTGAGCGCCGGCATTAATATGATGCTGGGGGATCTCATCCCTGCTTTCAAGGGCGTTTCCGAAAAGGTCATCCCCAACGCGATTCCGGCGGTGGACTGCGTGGCTTTTTTCAACTATGCGCCTACGGCGGTGGTGCTGGGCTTCGTGTCCTCCTTCATTGGCGGCGTGCTTGGCATGCTCATTCTGGGCTTCGCCGGCGGCGTCCTCATCGTCCCGGGACTGGTGGCCCACTTCTTCTGCGGCGCCGCTGCCGGTATTTTCGGAAATGCCACCGGCGGCCGCAGGGGTGCCGCCCTGGGCGCCTTCACCAACGGCCTCCTCATTACCTTTGCCGCTGCCCTTCTCATTCCCGTATTTGAAGGACTGGGCTTCAAAAATACAACCTTCGGCGACTTTGACTTCAATGTGGTGGGCATGGCCCTCTCCCTGGCCTACCGTTTCCTGGGGACTGTGGGCATCTACGGCCTCATGGCCCTGGTACTGGTGGTGCTGGTGGCGCCGAATTTCATGAACACAAAGAACCGGGTCATCAACCAGGACGAAGAGGAGGGCGACTGAGTCACTGGCGCTACTTGACTGTATTCCCGACTGCAAAAGGGTTCAGGCGCCTTGAGGCGCCCGGGTTCAAGCCGCCACCGGGCCTGTCGGCCCTGGGCTTCTCAGATTCCGCCCACAGAGCGGGCCGGTTCAGAGGGCCACCCTCTGAATCTTTTGAACCCTCTGAACCCTCACGACCAAATGAACCCTTTGAACCAGGTTCGCAAGGCGGCCCATTTAAAACTTGCGGCGCAGCCGCCACCACAACCCTCGGGCCATAGGCCCGTCAAACTTCCCCCTTGAACCCTCACGCCCAAAGGGCGCAGCCCCTTTTTTCAAATCCCCTTGACTTACAGCGTTTTAAAAAGTACAATATAAAAATACTGACAGGCGTAGATGAAGACGTTTCGCATGGGCTGATTCCAAAGAGAGCTTCCGTTTGGTGAGAGGAAGCGTTCAGTGTGCGGGAGGATCACTTCGGAGCTTCAGGGAAGAAAAGCCCTGACGGGACATCGTTAACTGTACCAAGTGGCCGGAAGGTCATGAGGGTGGTACCACGGGAAATTGATTCTCGCCCCTTGCGGGCGGGAATTTTTTATTTTGGAAATCTCTGATTTCCTTAGGAGGAATTGAAATGGATTACAGCAAGACTTTACATCTGCCTGAGACAGATTTCCCTATGCGCGGAAATCTTCCTAAGAAGGAACCGGGCTTTGTGGAATTCTGGAGGGAACATGACCTGTATCATGCCCGCCTGGAAAAGAGAAGAAAGGACGGCGCACCCACTTTCGTTCTCCACGATGGACCTCCCTATGCCAACGGCAAGATTCATATCGGCCATGCACTGAATAAGACCCTGAAGGATATCATTGTCCGTTACAAGCATATGGCAGGCTATGAAGCCAACTATATCCCCGGCTGGGATACCCACGGCCTTCCTATCGAATATGCGGTACTGAAGGATTCCGGCGAAGACCGGGCCAACATGACGCCCCTGGAACTTCGGAGAAAATGCCTGGCCTACGCAAAGAAATGGATTGAAATCCAGAAAGCCGATTTCATCCGCATGGGCGTAGTCGGCGATTTCGCCCATCCCTATGTGACCTTTGATCCCCATCTGGAAGCCAAGGAACTGGAAGTTTTCGGTGAAATGGCCAACAAGGGCTACATTTACAAAGGTAAGAAGGCTGTGTACTGGTGCCCTCACTGCGAAACCGCTCTGGCTGAAGCAGAAATCGAATACAAGGACAGAAAGTCTCCTTCCATTTACGTGAAATTCCCGGCAGTGGACGTGAAGGGCCTGGCTCCGGAAGGAGTGCCGAAGGAAAAACTCTTCGCCGTCATCTGGACCACCACTCCCTGGACCATTCCGGCCAATGAAGCCATCTGCGTGAACCCGAAGTTCACCTATGTATGGGTTCACAACAAGGCAGCCGATGAATACTACCTCATGAACAAGGAACTGGCTCCCAAGTCCCTGGAAGAATGCAAGGTAGAAGATTATGAATTCGTAGGCCGTGAAATGACCGGTGCTGAATGGGAACTGGCCACCTTCCATCATCCTCTGCTGGATCGTCTGGCTTATGTGCTGGAAGGCAACCATGTCACCCTGGATGCCGGCACCGGCTGCGTTCATACCGCTCCGGGACACGGCGTGGACGACTTTGAAGTCTGCCAGGACTACAGAAATAAGGGCAAACTGGATCTGCCCATCATCTGCCCGGTGGATGAAAAAGGCCATATGACTGCAGAAGCAGGTCTGGGCCTGGAAGGCAAGACCATCTGGGAAGCAGAAGGACCTGTCATTTCCGCCCTGGCCCATGCAGGCATGCTGCTTGGCAAGAAATCCATCCACCATCAGTACGCTCACTGCTGGCGCTGCAAGAACCCCATCATTTACAGAGCCACGGAGCAGTGGTTTGCTTCCATCAATGATTTCCGGGACAAGGCACTGAAGGCAGTGGACGACACCCGTTTCATTCCTTCCTGGGGCCATGACCGTCTGTACAACATGATTCGCGACCGCCAGGACTGGTGTATTTCCCGCCAGCGCTCCTGGGGCGTGCCCATTCCTGCCTTCTACTGCGATGACTGCGGCAAATGGGTCATCACTCCCGAAACCATGAAGAAGGTAGAAGAAATCGTAGAAAAAGAAGGCACCGACGCATGGTGGGCCCACAGCGCCGAAGAGCTGCTGCCGGAAGGCTTCAAATGCCCCCACTGCGGCGGCACCCATTTCCATAAGGAAAAGGACATTATGGACGTATGGTTCGACTCCGGCTCCACCTGGAACGGCGTCCTCCGCTATCCCCACAAGGAATGGGAAGGCGTGAAATACCCCTGCGACCTCTATCTGGAAGGCTCCGACCAGCACCGCGGCTGGTTCCACTCCTCCCTCCTCTGCTCCGTAGCCGTCAATGGCCACGCTCCCTACAAGGCAGTCCTCACCCACGGCTTCACCATGGACGGCGAAGGCCGCAAGATGAGTAAATCCGTAGGCAACGTAGTGGCTCCCCAGGATGTCATCAACAAATACGGCGCCGACGTCATGCGTCTCTGGATTTCCTCCGTAGACTACCAGGGCGACGTACGCCTCTCCGATAAAATCATCAAGTCCATGAGCGACGTGTACAGAAAAATCAGAAACACTTTCCGTTACCTTCTGGGCAACCTCTCCGACTTCGACCCGAAGAAAGACAGCGTAGCCTATGAAGACATGGAAGAATTGGACCGCTGGGCACTGCTCCGCATGGAACAGGTAAAGGAAACAGTCCTCAAAGCCTATGACGACTACCAGTTCCATGTCATGTACCATGCAGTCCACAACTTCTGCACCGTGGACCTTTCCTCCATTTATCTGGACATCCTGAAGGACCGTCTCTACACCGAAAAGGCAGACGGCAAGCTCAGAAGAAGCGCCCAGACCGCCATGTACGAAATCCTCACCACCCTGGTCCGCCTGGTGGCTCCGGTACTCTGCTTCACTTCAGAAGAAGTATGGCAGGCCCTTCCGAACAAGGAAGAAAGAGAATGGTCCGTCCACATGGCCGACATGCCCAAGGTAAACGAAAAGTACCTGGACAAAGCACTGGATGAAAAATGGAAGAAACGGCTGGCAGTGAGAAGTGTCGTCACCAAGGCCCTGGAAGAAGCCAGACAGGCCAAGACCATCGGCCATCCGCTGGACGCCGAAGTCACCGTCTACGCCGACGGCGATGAATTCCAGGTGCTGAAAGACATGGAAAAAGAACTGGCCGACTTCTGCCTCGTATCCCAGGCAAAGATCGAAGAAGGTACAGAAAAAGCACCGGAAGGCGCCGCTTCCAACGAAGAAGGCACCGTCAAGTGCTCCGTAGCCGTATGCAATCTGGAAAAATGCGAACGCTGCTGGAAACGGACCCCCGATGTAGGAAGCGATGCCGCTCATCCCCATGTCTGCGCCCGCTGCGCCCATGTACTCCAGGAAATGGGAGAATAATAGAATCCGCTTGACTTGAAAAAGGCAGCAAAAAAGACTGTGAAACATGTAAATCATTTTTCACAGTCTTTTTTCTATCCTTTTTTTAAATCTGCGGCGAAGCCGCCACCACAACCCTCGGGCCAAAGGCCCGTCAAACTTAAGAACCCTCCGGCCGCCAAAGGCCGGTCCATCTTAAGAACCTTTCCCTCTGCCCCCTGAGCGAAGCGATGCACAGCGAACATGATTTGAAGGAGCGCCAGCGACGCACAAATCATAGTGAGTCGTTTCACCTTTAGGTGGAAGTCCGGCGCAGCCGGATAAGGGGGAGCCGCGCAGCGGCTAATCACCAGACTTATCATGTCATATGACACTGAAAGTAAATCCCGTAACGCTGACTTCATAAGCATTGCCCGAAGGGCAATCCACCACCCTCAGCGGCGGAGCCGCTGTTGCCCCCTGAGCGAAAGCGAACACAACCCTTCTACACAACCCGCGGCGTCAGCCGCGCCCCCCCTTTTTTTATAATCTGCGCCCTCAGGGCGCCACCATCACCCTCGGCCCGAAGGGCCGTCGCCCCCTGAGCGAAGCGAACATAACCCGCCGCCGACAGGCGGCCACAACCCTCGGGCCGGAGGCCCGTCAACCCTCACACCGAAGGTGTGTCCACATGCTGTCCAGGAGGATGTACACATTTTCCGTATCATATTCCACCTGCTCAGACCATCGGGTGACGGAGCGGATGAGGTTCCCTGTTCTGGCATATTCCAGAAGGATGAAAGTCACGCTTTCGCTGCTGTAGCAGGCGGCATCTTCTATGTCGTAGGCTTCGCATTCATCCAGCTGGCGGTAGAAAATGTACCGGTACAGATTGGTAAGGAAATGGGGCGGCAGGTTTTCTGCGAGACGTTCTGCTTTCCGGCTGAGTTCTTCTTCATGGTCTTCCATGAAGGACAGGGATTCTGTCCACTCCCGGTCAATGGGATTTGTCTCCTCCAAAAGCTGCAGCACCTGGTGCACCTGGTCTTTTGAAAAAGAAGGATGGACATAAAGAAGGCGGCGGGGCAGGGTGAGGGAGAGTCGGCTCAGCAGGTCTTCAAAGGAAAGGAGTCCTTTTTCTCCTTTTACCGCAAAGACCATTTCTCCTTCTTCTGCCAGAAGCTGCTCCACCGTTTCTTCGCAGGCCAGCCCTGTACCGGCAAGGGTTACGTCTTCCTCCCTTTGGCTGTCATAGGTAAATTTGTAGAACCGGGGATGGTCCCGGCAAATCTGGCAGAGACTGGAAGGTCCCATTTCCAGAATGAGCCGGCAGAGCCCTTTTTCATTCAGAAAATGGCAGTATCCCTGATCGTTCAGCCGGAAGCAGGCGCTGCCTTCGTCGCCGGTGGTCATCCATGCACGGAGTTCATCGCCCAGAGGACCGGGGGTATGTCTGTATTTGCGGGCAGTGTCTTCATCAATATCGATTTCCCATTTCTGGCAGCAGGTGTGGCGGCATTTGTCCGCCTTACAAGCAAAGGAAGGGAAGAAGGTAGGGAAAATGGTAATCATGGCAGGGCTCCTTGGTGGGAAAAGGTTTCCTGTTCGGTATGGCACTATTGCAGCTCATCTCAATAGGAAACTATTTGGCGGGAGATTTCTCGACTCCGCTTCGCTCCGCTCGAAATGACGGGGCGACATGGCTCCATTGCGGCTCATCGCGACAGGAAACTGTTTGCGAAAGGTTTCCTGTTCGGCATGGCATAGGTGTGGTTCATGGCGGCAGGAAATTGTTCGACGGGAGATTTCTCGACTCCGCTTCGCTCCGCTCGAAATGACGGGGCGGCATGGCACCATTGCGGAGCATACCGGCAGGAAACCGATTTTCAACAAAAATCCCCGTCCATGGCAGGGCGGGGAAGAGGATTTATTTCACTTCCTGGATAATGGGAAGAATCATGGGGCGCCGTTTGGTGCGGTCGTAGAAGTACTTGCCCAGGGTGTCACGGATCTGGGTCTTGATGGCGTTCCATTCGGTCACGTTGCCTGCTTCGCAGCGGTCCAGTACGGATTCGATGCGGTCTCTGGCTTCCGTGAGGAGGGCTTCGCTGTCTCTTACATAGACGAAGCCGCGGGAAACGATGTCCGGGCCTGCCAGAACCTGGTTGCTGCCCTTTTCCAGGGCGATGACTACGATGACCACGCCGTCCTGTGCCAGCTGCTGGCGGTCGCGGATGACGATATTTCCTACATCCCCTACGCCCAGGCCGTCAACGAAGACAGGGCCTGCCTGTACTTTGCCGTTGATTTTGGCGCTGCGGTTGGTGAATTCGAAGACGGAGCCGTTTTCACCGATGAGGATGTTCTGTTTCTTCACGCCCAGACTTTCAGCCAGTTCTGCATGGCTGCAGAGCATGCGGTATTCGCCGTGAACGGGGATGAAGAATTTCGGGTGCACCAGGGAGAGCATGGTTTTCAGGTCTTCCTGGGAGCCGTGGCCGGATACGTGCACCCGGGTGGTAGAGCTGGTCACTACATGGGCGCCCAGTTTCATGAGGCTGTCGATGGTGCGGCCTACGCTTGTTTCGTTGCCGGGAATAGGGGAGGCGGAAATAATGACCGTATCGCCGGCATGGATGGTGACCTGGCGGTGGCTGCCGTCGGCCATGCGGGAGAGGCCTGCCATAGGTTCGCCCTGGCTGCCGGTGGTGAGGATGCAGAGGCGGTCGTCTCTGTACCGGTTGATTTCCTCCGGTTCGATGAAGGTGCCTTCCGGTGCGGTGAGGTAGCCCATTTCCAGGGCGATATTCACTACGTTTACCATAGAGCGGCCGAATACGCAGACCTTGCGTTTGTAATGAACGGCAGCATCCACGGCCATCTGGATACGGGACACGTTGGATGCGAAGGTGGCCAGGATAATGCGGCCCCTTGCTTCGCCGTAGGCTTCCATGAGGGAGCGGGTAACCACCGCTTCCGACGGAGTGTAGCCGGGATTCTGGGCATTGGTGGAGTCGGCGCAGAGCACCAGCACGCCCCGGTGGCCCAGTTCGGCCAGCTTGTACATATCGGTCTGTTCGCCGTCCACCGGGGAATGGTCGAATTTGAAATCGCCGGTGTGGACGATGGTGCCGATGGGGGTACGGAGATAAATGCCGCAGGAATCAGGAATGGAATGGCAGACATGGAAGAATCCGAATTTAAATGAACCGGCTTTGAATTCATCTCCTGATTTCACGACATGTAAATCATAATTGGAAATATGGGCTTCCTTGAGCTTGCCTTCGATGAGGCCGCAGGTCAGGCGGGTAGCATAGACCGGCGCGGAAACGTCCCGCAGCAGATAAGAAAGGGAGCCAATGTGATCTTCGTGACCATGGGTAATCAGAATGGCTTTGATCTTATCCCTGTTCTCGATTAAATAACTGAAATCGGGGATGACAATATCAATCCCCAGCATATCTTCTTCCGGGAAGGCCATGCCTGCATCAATTACGATAATTTCGTCGCCGTAACGGAAAACAGTCATGTTCTTCCCGATTTCCCCCAGTCCTCCCAGGGGAATAATTTGTAATCTAGCTTTTGCCAAGATTAAAATCCTCCTATTCAATTGTTAAGCTGCTGAAAAGCATTACATATATAAAAAATGAAATTAAAAAAGCCGTTCCATAGTCGCTTTTCATATTATAACACAAGGGGGAAGGGGTGGTGGGAAATATTTTATGGAGGCGGTCGGCTATCGGCTGTCGGCTATCAGCTGTCAGCTGTCAGCTTCCCGCCGGACACAGTCATCCTGGGCGACAGCGATGGATCTCGGCAGGCGCAATATTTGAGGCAAATGGCATTAAACCGGTCGGCGGGAAGACGTCAGACTATCAGACGTCAGACATCAGACTTCAGACTTCCCGCTTTCCACCGTCATCCTGAACGAAGTGAAGGATCTCGGTGGGAGGCGGGAAGGTAAATCCCGTAACGCTGACTTTATATTCATTGCCCGCAGGGCAATCCACAACCCTCAGCCGCGAAGCGGCTGTTAAACTTAAGAACCTTCCGGCCCACAGGGCCGGTCCATCTTGAGAACCCTTTCCATCCACAACCCTTCTACACAACCTGCGGCGAAGCCGTGCCCCTTCGGCCGCAAAGCGGCCGTCAACCTTCCACTCTGAATCCGGGCCGCGAAGCGGCCTCATTCTGCACAAACCACGTGGATATGGTACAATAATATATCTACATTATATGGTATAGAACAAGGAGCTTTTTATGAACGATCGTATTTCCGGAGAAAATCATGCCATCGTGCTGGCGGGCATGTGCACGGCGCTGGTGGTAGTGCTTTCCCTTCTGGGGTTTTACATGCCCCTTCTTTCCACGGTGGTATTTCTTCTGATTCCTCTTCCCATTGCCTATCTGGGCATGAAGGAAGGGGTGAAATGGTCCATCGTGGTGACCACCGGTGTGCTGGTGCTGGATTCCACCTTCTTCGGTGTGGTGTCCGCCGCCTTTGTGTGTGCCATCTTCGGACTTCTGGGCGTAACCATGGGAATCTGCTACCGGTATAAGGTGTCGGCGGCGAAAACACTGCTGGCCGGAGCGGCGGTGGTAGCGGCAGCCCTGGTGGCAGAGGGCATAGCCACTCTCTATCTCCTGGGCCTTCCCAGCCTCATGTTTGGCGGGGAAGGACTGGCCCAGGTGAAGGAGAGCATGCTGGAAACGCTGCCTTCCTTCTACAGCGGCGAAGCCTTGGACCAGGCAAAGGAAAAGGTGGATTTCCTTATGGATGCCATGGAGAAATCGGTGCCCTATACTCTGGTGGCGGTTTCCGTTTTCTATTCCTGGGCTTCCATGACCCTGGGCTCCCATGTATTTAAAAAAATGGGCATTACCGACATTCCTCACCTGCCGCCCTTTGAGCGGTGGGAATTTCCCAAGGGCACCCTGGCCCTCTATCTTCTGGTGCTGGCAGGGCAGTATTTCTTCAAGGACCAGGAACAGGTATCCTATGTGGCCTACAACCTGGGCACCCTCTGCGTTTCCATTTTCTGGCTCCAGGGCCTGTCGGTGGTGTGGTGGCTGCCTCACCGCTATCCCTTCATGAAGCCGCTGCGCCTTTTCATTATGATTCTTTCCGCCTTCATCGGCGCCATCCAGATGTTTGTCGTATTCCTGGGCATTGCGGATATGGCGGTGAATTACAGGAAGAATAGGAATTACCAGTAGAGGCAGTAGTGACGCTTGGTTGTATTCCCGAAGGTTGACAGCCGCTGCGCGGCTGAGGGTTGATGGCGCCTCCGGGGCTGGCGCCCCTGGGCGCCAAGGGTTCTGCCTGTGATCGGCTTCGCCTTACAGGCAGTTTGAGGGCTTCGCCCAGGGGAGTTATATAGTATCGCTGCGCTGGCGAGGCAGGCGCCTTCGGCGCCATTTTATTGCCGCCTTCGGCGGCATTCAAAACTCATTGCCCGCAGGGCAATCCATAACCCTCAGCCCCGCAGGGGCTGTCAAACCTAAGAACCCTCGGGCCATAGGCCCGTCAAACTTAAGAACCTTCCCCTCTGAACCCTTTGAACCTTTTGAACCCTCTGACCCCGGGCCACTTCGTGGCCCATCATAAATTTGCATTCGTTCCTGATTTCGAGTAGGATTAGGGTAGACTGGCTTATGCCGGTGGAAAATTATCGGTTTTGAAATCGAGGTTAAAGAAAATGCTGAGCGATATTTGGGTGTACAAGAAGACATCCCGCATTATGATAGCACTGCTGCTTGTGGCGGTGGTCATGCTGGCGACCCAGAACTGGCAGCTGGGACTTCTTCTTTTCATCATTGTGGCAGGCTGCATTGTCTATATCAAGCGCTGCGATTTCTATCAGGAGAAGAAGCTTTCCCGGTATCTGGACGATCTGTCTGCCGGCGTGTCGGCGGGAACGGTGTATGCCGTGAAGAATCTTCCCGTAGGCATTGCCATGATGGACGAGAAGAAGGAACTGGTCTGGGCCAATAATGTGTTTCGGAACTGGATAGGGAAGGATGCCCAGGAGGGCGTCCGTTTCCAGAATCTCATTTCCGGACAGAAGATTTCCAAAATCTGGGGCAAAACCGGCTGGTTTGACTGTCATGCCGGCGGCACCTATTTCCGGGTATTTCATAAGTTCATCGACGTGGATATCGGCGGCGGCACCCAGTCCCCCTTCATGGTCTTTTATTTCATGGACCGCACGGATGTGGAAGTGGCGGTGAAGGAATGCACCGAGGCACGGCCGGTATTCGGCATCATCCGCATCGACAATGTGTCCGAGGTGACCGCCGACATGACGGATATGGAAAAATCGGCCCTCCTTTCCGACGTGACGGAAAGGGTGCTGTCCTATTTCTCCAGCCGGGACGGATTTATCAAGCAGTACTCCACCACCGATTTCGTCACCTGCATATCCCAGAAGGCACTGTCGGACATGATGGAGGATAATTTTGATATTCTGGACAGGGTACGGGAAATCCACACGGTAAACCGCATTCCCGTCACTCTCTCCATCGGCATCGTGCAGAGCGAGGACAGCTTTGCAAGACAGTTTGAGGAAGCCCAGGTATCCCTGGACCTGGCCCTGGGCCGGGGCGGCGACCAGGCCATTGTGCGGGTGGGCAAGGACGTGAAGGCTTTCGGCGGCAAGTCGCCTACGGCTGTCAGCTCCACCCGCGTCAGGGTGAGGGTGGTGGCCCAGGCGCTGAAGGAAATCATCGACGGCGCCGATGTGGTACTGGTCATGGGCCATGCCCACGAGGATTTCGATGCCCTGGGGGCGGCGGTAGGCGTCTCCCATCTGGCCCGTTCGTCCCATAAGGAAACACATATTGTTCTTTCGAAAGAAAGGGACACCTGCCGCAAGATGGTGGAAGCCATTGAAGGAAGCGGTGTGGCAGAGGGCCTCCTCATTGATGAGAGCCAGGCTAAGGGCCTGGTTACCGACAAGACGGTGGTGGTGGTGGTGGATACCCATATACCGGAACTGGTGGCGGCGCCGGAAGTGCTGAGGAAAGCAAAGAAGAAAGTGGTCATCGATCATCACCGGAGAGCCAGCTCCATGATTACTTCCACCCTTCTCACCTATATGGAACCATCCGCTTCCTCTGCTTCCGAGCTGGTGAGTGAACTGGTGCAGTACTACGGCGGCGACGAGGAAATGAACGAACTGGAAGCATCCTGCCTCTATGCAGGCATTGTGGTGGACACGAAGAACTTCGCCGTCCAGACCAGCGTCCGCACCTTCGATGCAGCCAGCTTCCTGCGCCGCTGCGGCGCCGATACGAAACTGGTGCACCGCCTCTTTGAAGAGGATATCAGCAGTATCCGAAGCAAGGCGGAAATCCTGGCAGGCATGAAACTCATAGACGGCTCCATTGCCATTGCCGCCTGTCCCGAGGATGCGGAGGAATCCCAGATTCTGGCAGGCCAGGTGGCGGACTACCTTGTTACTATCAAGGAAATCCGGGCCAGCTTCCTGTTTTACTATACCGATAAAGGACTCTGTCTTTCCGCCCGTTCCGATGGCTCTGTCAATGTGCAGGTAGTCATGGAAGCCCTGGGCGGAGGCGGCCACCTGACCGTTGCCGGTGCCCAGCTGGGGAAAGAAGGAAATAGAGAAAATGCGGAGAAAGTGATTATTTCACAGGTCCGCAAACAAATAAAGGAGGAAAAAGAATGAAAGTCGTACTCTTACAGGATGTAAAGAAAATGGGTAAAAAGGGAGATGTAGTAGAAGTCTCCGACGGCTACGGCCGCAACGTGCTCATCCGCAAAGGCCTGGGCGTGGAAGGCACCAAAGCCAACCTGAACACCGCAGCCCAGCGCCAGGAATCCAAGGTCTTCAAGGACAAGGTGGCTGCTGACGAGGCGGTCATCATGGCAGCCCAGCTCAAAAAAGTAAAGGTTGTCATCAAAGTCCAGTGCGGCGAAGACGGAAGAATCTTCGGCTCCGTCACCGGCAAGGACATCAGCGAAGCTTTGGAAAAGCAGTATAAATTCAAACTGGAAAAGAAAAACATCCGTCTCAAGAGCCCCATCAAGAACCTTGGCGAATACGATGTGGAAGTATGGGTACACCAGCAGGTGACCAGCACCGTCCACGTATCGGTTGTAGCGGAATAAAAAAGAGGGGCTGTGAAGAAATGATTGAACATTTTTTCACAGCCCCTTTTTGTGTCACTAGCGGCGCTTTACTGTATTCCCGAAGGTTGACGCACCCTTCGGGTGCGAGGGTTGATGGTGCCTCCGGGGCTGACGCCCCTGGGTGCCAAGGGTTCTGTCCGGGACCGGCTGACGCCTCCCGGACTGTTTGAGGGCTCCGCCCAGGGTAGTTATAAAGCCTCGCTGCCGCTGGGGAGGTACGGCGCCTGTGGGCGCCAATATAAATTGCCGCAAAGCGGCATATATACTCATCGCCCGTAGGGCGATACCACAACCCTCGGCCCAAAGGGCCGTCAAACCTAAGAACCCTCCGGCCCATTGGGCCGGTCAAACTTAAGAACCTTTTTCCACAACCCTTCTTCACAACCTGCAGGGAAGCCGCACCCCGCTGAACCCTTTCTGCCGACTGGTATTTACTTACAGATGAGACACTAGTGTCATGCACCGGGATTCTTTGCTTTTGCCCAGAATGACTTGCCTGGCAGGAGGTTAAGAACGTAACGCTGACTTTATAATCATTGCCGCTTCAGCTGCAATCCACAACCCTCAGCCCCGCAGGGGCTGTCAAACCTAAGAACCTTCGGGCCAAAGGCCCGTCAAACTTAAGAACCTTCCCCCCTGAACCCTTTGAACCATCTGAACCTTTTGAACCTTCACGCCCAAAGGGCGTGTCCATGCGGCCCATATCTTTGCCCCATTTCCCTTCAGATGGTATAATATAATCGTGATTGTGCGAGAAAAAGCGTACATGGTAAATTTTCCCATCCTCCGGCATGGGAATTCCGATTCAGGAAGGAAGAATGAATAATGGCAACAGCAATGGTAATCGGTGCCCAGTGGGGCGACGAAGGCAAAGGCAAGATCGTTGATTATCTGGCCGCGAAGGCAGATGTGGTAGTCCGTTCCCAGGGCGGGAACAACGCAGGCCACACGGTAGTTACCGGCGGCAAGGCATATCCGCTCCGCCTTATGCCCAGCGGCATTATGTACCCCGGCACCATCTGCATTATCGGCACCGGCGTGGTAGTAGACCCCAAGAGCCTTCTGGAAGAAATGAAACGGCTGGAAGACCAGGGAATCGACGCCCGTCACCTGCAGATTTCCACCCGTGCCCAGGTGGTTTTCCCCTACCATATCCGCCTGGATGAAGCGGAAGAAGCAAGGAAGGGCAGCCGCAAGATCGGTACTACCAAGAACGGCATCGGACCCTGCTATGCAGATAAGATCAACCGTATCGGCATCCGCATGTGCGACCTCATGGACAAGGAAACCTTTGCAGAAAAGCTGAAATACAATGTAGCCCAGAAGAATATGCTTCTGGAAAAACTGTACGGCATGGAAGGCTTTGATTATGAAACCATGCTGGACGACTACCTGGGCTATGCGGAAAAACTCCGTCCCTATGTAAAAGATACGAACTACACCGTGCAGACCCTGGTAAAAGAAGGCAAGAACGTGCTCTTCGAAGGCGCCCAGGCTTCCATGCTGGACTGCGACAACGGCACCTACCCCTTCGTTACCTCTTCCCATCCTACCGCCGGCGGTGCCTGCATCGGCGCCGGCATCGGACCCCATATGATGCAGAACATCTTCGGCGTAGTGAAGGCGTACAGCACCCGCGTAGGCCAGGGCCCCTTCCCCACGGAACTCCTGGATGAAACCGGCGACTACATCAGAAATACGGCCCATGAATTCGGCACCGTTACCGGCCGTCCCCGCCGCGTAGGCTGGCTGGATGCAAGGGCTGTCCGCTACGCTGCTGCCCTGAACTCCTTTGACTACCTGGCCATTACCCGCCTGGATATCCTGGACGACATGGAAGAAATCAAAGTCTGCACCGGCTATGAATACGAAGGCAAAGAAGTGGAAGAATATCCGGCAGACCTGAAATTCCTGGAAAACATCACCCCTGTATACAAAACATTCAAGGGCTGGAAACAGAAGATTTCCGACATCCGCAATTACGACGAACTCCCGGCACTCTGCAAAGAATACCTGGACGGCATTTCCAAACTCATCGGCGTGCCCATCGGCATTGTATCCGTAGGCCCCAGCCGTGAACAGACCATCGTTCTGAAGGATGTATTCTGATACCAATCAAAAAAAACGCTCCGAAAGGAGCGTTTTTTTAGTGTCAAAATGGAGAGCGGGCTGTATTCCCCCATGCAAGAAGGTTCAGGCGCCTGCCGGCGTCCGGGTTCAAGCAGTCATCGGGCTGCCGCCCTTGACTGCCCAGGTTCCGCCTACAGAGCGGGCTGGTTCAGAGGGAAGAGAAAGGTTCAATGGATTGACGGGGCTTTCGCCCCGAGGGTTTTACGGTTTTGCCGCCGGCAGGCGGCATTATAAACTCATTGCCGCGAAGCGGCAATCCACAACCCTCAGCGTCCAAAGGACGCTGTCAAACCTAAGAACCTTCCGGCCGTAGGCCGGTCCATCTTAAGAACCCTTTTCTTCCACAACCCTTCTACACAACCTGCCTGCGCCAGCAGGCCACAACCCACGGCGGAGCCGTGCCCCTTCGCACCCAATAGGCGCAGCCCCCCTTCATGCCTTGGCCAGCACCAGGCATATAAGTCCTGCCAGGAAGAAGAGGATGTATGCCGGCAGGCGGTAGTCCGTATAGAAGGTATCCTCTTCCCGCTCCACCTCTTTATAGGGGCGGGCCTGCAGATTTTCATAGTGGCTTTCCGGTATGAGGCCTTTGTAGAGCTCCGACAGATACTGGGCATAGGATAGGGTTTCCTTGGAGAAGAACCAGAAAACCGGGGTGTAGAGGGGCACTTTGTCCTTGTCGCAGAGGTAGGAGAGGCCTTCGGTGATGAGGCTTTTCAGGACGGCGTCGCTGTCATCCAGTTTCCGCTCCGCCTTGGCGGCCATGTGGTCAAAGAACTCATGACAGGCTTTGATTTTTTCTTCGGAATAAAGATAGGGCAGATTGTCCGGAAGAAGGGATATGTCCCCTACGCCACGGCCGGGATCCGCTTCCTTTGTGAGAAAATCGGGGAAATCCTTTTCCACCTTTTCAAAACCGTCGTACATGCTTAAAAGGGGCGGATAGTCCCGGGCAAAATCCTTCAGCACGAAACGGGCGATGTAGAGGCGGAATACCACGTAGTCCGAAAGGAAACGGCACCAGTTTGCCCGGTCCCGCTCCAGCATGACGATCCGTTTCTTTTTCAGAAACAGGCGGAAAATCATGTGAAGACCGTAGCTTCCCTGGGGCTTGGACATATATGAAAAGAAGGCCCGCTGACACACGGTGATACCCATATTTTCCAGATAATCCACCATATCCATCAGAAGGCCTCCTTCCATAAGAGAAGCACGGATTCCCTTATGGATCCATGCTTCTTATCTTCTGCTATGTTTTCATTGTACTCTTGCTTTCCCCTTTTGAACAGTCTCTCCAGGAAATTTACAAAAGCATGACCAGACAGCTTACTGCCAGTCCTGTGAGGAAGGCCAGAAAGGAGGGGTCCACCGCCGCCTCTTCCGACAGGGAGGGAAGAGAGGGGGTAAAGCTTCTGGCGCGCCGGTAAATATGACAGGGGGTGAGGGAGGACAGCTTTCCGGAAACCAGGGAAAGGAAGGCCCTTGTTTCCTCAGAAAGCAGGGAAATCATAGGTCCGTCCACCTTTTCTCCCGAAAGGGAGGCAATGGCGGCAATCATTTTTTCTATGGAATGGCTCGATTCTTCCTCCATACGGCGGAAATCGGAAAAACGTCTTTCCACATGGGCTTCATCCGGCAGACGTCCGCTGCCTGCCACAAGGAAAGAGCCGTTCAAACTTTTTAAGGTGGAAAGTGTGGACAGGGTGAGGGACAGATGGGACAGCCCCTCCCGAAGACCTTCGGCCATGGAAGACATGCAGCCGAAGCCGCTGGGGAAACGGAGAATATGCTTCTCTGCCAGGTAAAGGCGGAAGAGAATGTAGTCCCAGAGGAACCCTTCCGAAGGCCCGGCACCGGGGCGGCTCTCCGCCAGGGAAAACAAATCGGAGCCATCGGCAGAGGCGGTATAGGAATAAAGAGCCGCCTCGATCAAACCATACCCTTCGTATTCCATGTACTCTGCATTCGTCATAGCAAACCTCCCGAGCTGCCCAAAAACGCTATGCCATGATTTGATTTTATTATAAAAGAAATGCATATAACAGGGCTAATAAAAAATATCTATGATAACCTAAAGATTATATTTTGCATCTTACCGTCTATATTCTGCACTTCACCGGCGACAAGAGGAAGAAATCCTTCCTCTATGTAGTATAGACGGACTAAGGGTATAATAAAAATAGGACTATAGCATGTAACATATGCGAAAATTATTAGTGAGCTAGTGATCTAGTGAGCTGGTGAGCTGGTGAGCTGGTGAGCTGGTAGGGCGCTGCGGGCTGTCGGCGGTGGTCAAGGTCAATTTTAATCTCACTGCGGCTATTTCTCCTTTGGTGCCTGCGGCACCATCTTCCCCCGCGCAGTTCGGTGGGGCGGCAAATGGAAAGTGCTTCCTTAGAATGACTTGCCCGGCAGGAGAGTAAGAACGTAACGCTGACTTTATAATCATTGCCGCGTCAGCGGCAATCCACAACCCTCAGCCCCGCAGGGGGCTGTCAAACCTAAGAACCCTCCGGACGATAGGCCGGTCCATCTTAAGAACCCTTTCCTTCATAACCCTTCTACACAACCTGCCGACGACAGGCGGCGCCCCTTCGCGCCCAAAGGGCGCGCCCCTCTGAACTCTCTGAACCCTTCCCGCCGACTGGTATTATTTAGTGAGCTAGTGAGCTGGTGTACTAGTGAGCTAGTTGGAGTCACTTGCGGCATACACCAGAAGTGTTTCCCGCCGACTGGTATTTACCACCGGATGCCTCCAATGTGCCTGGTATCAAGATTCTTCGCCTGCGGCTCAGAATGACTGCGTCCGGCGGGAAGGCCCGTAACGCTGACTTTATACTCATCGCCCGGCAGGGCGATACCACCCCCCTTGGGCCCGCAGGGCCCATCAAACCTGAGAACCTTAAGAACCCTCGCCCGCGGAGCGGGCGTTCACCTTCCCCTCTGAACCCTTTGAACCCGGTGGGGCCCAAAGGCCTCCACCTATTGCCTTTCCTTTCTCTTTCGTGTAGCATAGAGGGAAATGACAGAATGATTTCACCGGGAGGAACACATGGCACAGGCGAATCGTATTTCCATAACTATCACCATGGGGGAAGAGGGGCTTACCCTTCATTCCGACGGCAGCAGGAAGGAAACCCGCATCCTTTTGGCGGCGGCGCTGGCTTCGCTCCATGGCATTCCGGAAGACCATGTGGAAGATGTGGACGCTTTTCTGGCGGCCCTTGCCGACTCCTACAGAGACGACAGGAAATCGATGCTTCCATGACCCGGTGAATCCATCACAAAGGAGAATCTATGGAAGAACAGAAAGAAGCTTTGATCCAGGTCATTGAACATGACCATGGAAGGATAGAAATTATTATAGACAGGGAGGCCTACAGACCGACCATGACATCCCTGTCCCAGGCCATGTGCGGCGCCTTCGATATTGCCGGCGAGCATGACAAGGTGGTATATCGTGCCATCCGGGAACTTACGGAGCGGGGGATTCGGGAAAGAAACGGCAAAAGGCAGAACTTCCCCCAGGGGCGGTGACAGGAGGAACCATGGAAGAGTGGACCATTGGCAGGAAGGAAGAAGGACGGCGGCTGGATGCTTTCCTTATGGAAAGAAAGGGCTGGAGCCGTTCTTTTTTCATGAAGGCCCTGCGGACGAAGAAAATCAAGGTAAATGGAAAGAAGATGGAGCCCTCCTACCGCCTTGCGGAAGGGGATGCAGTCCGTTCCTTTGTGCTGGAAATCAAAAAAAGCCGGCCTGTGGATATCCTTTATGAGGATGAGAACCTGCTGGCTGTGAATAAGCCTGCAGGCCTCCTTTCCCTGGACGTGACGGAAAAGACAGAAGACACCATGCTGGACCGGGTGAACGGCCTCCTTGCGGAAAGAGGGGAAAAGCCCGCCTATCCGGTGCACCGCATTGATTTCAATACCAGCGGCATCCTTCTTCTCGCGAAAAACGGAAGGGCCGGGGAAATCCTTGACCGCATGATTAAAGAAAGAAAAATCAGGAAATCCTATCTCTGCGTGGTGAAGGGCAGGGTGATGCCGGAAAAGGGGCGGCTGGAAGACCAGCTCTTCAAAGACGCGAAAAAGAACCGGGTCTACGTGGCGGACCATACCGTGAAGGGCTCCAAAACCGCCATCACCGATTACCGGGTCATTGCTTCAAGAGACGGCCTCTCCCTGGTGGAATGCCGCCTCCTCACCGGCCGCACCCACCAGATCCGCTGCCAGATGGCCCACGCCGGCCATCCCCTTCTGGGAGACGATAAATACGGATCCAAGGAATGGAACCGGGAAAAAGGCGAAAGAAGGCAGCTTCTCTCTTCCTATAAGACCACCTTCGATTTCGGAGAAGAGGGGGGCATCCTTTCCTACCTCTCCGGAAAGACCATCAAACTCTCCCGCGTGCCATTTGTGGAGAAGTATTTTAAGGGAGTAGAGATATAAGGTCGTTCTTACGGTGTTCCCAAATGCAAGAAGGTTCAGGCGCCTTCGGCGCCCGGGTTCTATCGGTCATGTGCTATGCACTGACCGATGGGTTCTGCCCACAGAGCGGGCTGGTTCAGAGGGAAGTATGTAAAAGGTTCTCAAGATTGACTGGCCCGGTGGGCCAGAGGGTTCTTACGTTTGACAGACGCTTCGCGTCTGAGGGTTGTGGTATCGCCTGACGGCGATAAGTATATAGGCTGCCTGTCGGCAGCAGGCTCATTTGGTGGCTGGCGCCACTACCTTTCCTGTGGAGAAAAGGGCCACGAAGTGACGAAGGGGGGGCGAGGCTGCAAGGCACGTTGATACTCTACATTGGTATGGACACCGCCGAAAGGCGGGCTATATAATCATTGCCGCGTCAGCGGTGCACAGCGAACTGGATTTGTAGGGAGTCGTCAGACGACTGAAAATCCAGTGAGTCGTTTCCCCTGTGGGGCAATCCACACCCCTCAGCCCCGCAGGGCCCATCAAACCTGAGAACCTTAAGAATCCTCGCCCGCGGAGCGGGCGTCCACCTTCCCCTCTGAACCCTTTGAACCCTCACGTCCAAAGGGCGTGTCCATGCACAGAGATTTTTCGCCTAGAATGACTTGCCCGGCAGGAGGTTAAGAACGTAACGCTGACTTTATACTCATCGCCCGGCAGGGCGATACCACAACCCTCGGGCCAAAGGCCCGTCAAACTTAAGAACCTTCTGGCCCACAGGGCCGGTCCATCTTAAGAACCCTTTCCTTCACAACCCTTTTACACAACCTGCCGCCGACAGGCGGCGCCCCTTCGCGCCCAAAGGGCGCACCCCTTTGAACCTTTTGAACCCTCTGAACCCTCACGCCTGAAGGGCGTGTCCACAGGCGATACCACCACCTTCGGCCCATAGGGCCGTCAAACTTTAGAATCTTAAGAACCTTCGGGGCCGAAGGCCCCGTCAACCCTCACGCCCAAAAGGCGTGTCCCAACTGGCGCCCCGCGTCCAATAGATGTATAATACCTTCTATACATAATATAAAGGAGAGGTTACATGGAAAATCGCGACAGTTTCAAATCCCGCCTGGGCTTCCTGCTGGTCAGTGCAGGCTGCGCCATCGGCATAGGGAACGTATGGAAATTCCCCTATATTACCGGCGAATACGGCGGCGCCGTATTTGTTCTTTTTTATCTCTGCTTCCTCCTTCTCATGGGAATTCCCGTTATGACCATGGAGCTGGCCGTAGGCCGGGGCGGCAGGAAGAGCGCCGTCGGTGCCTACAGGGCACTGGAAAAGCCGGGGAGCTTCTGGCATGTCCACGGCTGGTTCTGCGTACTGGGCTGTTACCTGCTCATGATGTACTACACCACCGTATCCGGCTGGATGCTGGCCTATTTCTGGAAATTCCTCACCGGCACTTTCAGTGGGATTTCACAGGACGCCATACCGAAAGTCTTTACCGCCATGCTGGGAAGTCCCTGGGAAATGGGAATTTTCATGGCCCTCACCGTGTTCCTGGGATTCCTGGTCTGCGGTCTTGGCCTTCATAACGGGGTGGAACGGATTACCAAGGTCATGATGTCCTGCCTCCTTATCCTCATCGTGGTGCTGGCCCTTCACAGCCTCTTCCTTGAGGGAGGCGAACCGGGCCTTGCCTTCTACCTCCTTCCCGACTGGGACCGGGCGGTGGAAGCGGGCCTTGGCAACGTGGCAGCCGCTGCCATGAACCAGGCCTTCTTCACTCTGTCCCTGGGCATCGGCGCCCTTGAAATTTTCGGCAGCTACATGACCGACGATTTCACCTTAACCGGCGAAGCGGTGCGCATTACTGCTCTGGACACCTTCGTGGCACTCCTGTCGGGCCTCATCATCTTCCCCGCCTGCTTTGCCTACAACGTCCATCCCGACCAGGGCCCCTCCCTGATTTTCATTACCCTGCCGAAAATCTTTACCGACATGACCGCAGGCAGGCTCTGGGGCACCCTCTTCTTCGTCTTCATGACCTTCGCCAGCTTCTCCACCGTTACCGCGGTATTTGAAAACCTCATCGCCTGCGCCATGGACAACTTCGGCTGGACAAGGAAGAAATCGGTGCTGGTGAACCTTGCCATCGTATTCTTCTTCTCCATCCCCTGCGTACTGGGCTACAACGTCCTCTCCGGCGTGAACTTCATCGGAGCCAGGGACGTACTGGACAGCGAAGACTTCCTGGTAAGCAACCTCCTCCTCCCCGGCGGTGCCCTGGTGTACCTCCTTTTCTGCGTCACCCGCTTCGGCTGGGGCTTTGACAATTACATTGAAGAAGTGAACAAAGGCAGCGGCATGAAAATGCCCCGCTGGCTGAAACCCTACTTCCAGTTCATACTCCCCGTCCTCATCCTGGTCATCCTGATCCGCGGACTCATGTGATGGAAAGCGCCCTTTCGGGGGCGCTTTTTTATATGGCCGCAAAGCGGAATTTCAAAAATTTTATTGAGGCTGTGAAGAAATGATTGAACATTTTTTTACAGCCCCGGCCGCCTGCGGCGGCCTCCCCCTTCCACCACTACGT
>NZ_CALGPS010000023.1 GCF_937959425.1 uncultured Dialister sp. | reverse complement strand
TTTTTCCCCATAAACTTGCCCACCCCCGCACTCGGGGGTGGGGGGACCACGTAGTGGTGGAAGGGGGCTAACGCACTACGTCATGCAGCACTGACGACAGAAAAGGCATTCCCGTAACGCTGACTTTATACTCATCGCCCGAAGGGCGATACCACAACCCTCGGCGGCGGAGCCGCCGTCAAACCTAAGAACCATCCGGCCGACAGGCTGGTCAAACTTCAGAACCCACTGGCCAAAGGCCGGTTAAGCTTAAGAACCTTTCTTCACACTCATTGACAATCCTCATTTCCCTATGCTATACTGTACCCTGCGAGCAGGAAAGATGATTGCGGGCCGTAAGGCGTGAGGAAAGTCCGAGCTTCGCAGGGCAGGATGCCGGATAACGTCCGGCGGGGGTGACCCCAGGGAAAGTGCCATAGAAAAGGAGACCGCCATGCAAGTGGTAAGGGTGGAAAGGTGCGGTAAGAGCGCACCAGCAGTCGGGAGACCGGCTGGCTTGGTAAACCCCATCTGAAGCAAGACCGAATAGGGAAGGGTTGAGGCTGCCCGCTGACCTTCCGGGTTGCGTCGCTTGATCATCCAAGCAATTGGATGGCTAGACAGATAATCATCACCGTGCAAACGGGACAGAACTCGGCTTATTGAATGCTCGCTCTGTAATCAAAAAGACCGGAATTGCATTTCCGGTCTTTTTTTAATGACGTTTTTCTGGAATCGAATTTAGGATTGTGGAGGCTTAATCAGTTTCGTAAACTTTACACCATCGTCATTTCGACCGCAGTGGAGAAATCTCATTCCACAATGGTACCGGTTTCATTTCGTCGGGAGATTTCTTTGAACATGAATGCATACAAAAGAGGATGTGCAAAAATGATTGGCATTTTTGCACATCCTCTTTTTAGATTTCTTATTTTGAAAGGGCCAGGGCCTTTTCGAAGGTTTCTTTGATGCTTTCCGAAGGTTCCTTATCCAGAAGGCTTACGATGACGATGGCGGCAATGGAGAAGAAGAAGCCGGGCACCAGTTCATAGAGGCCGAACCATTCGAACTGTTTCCAGATGAGTACGGTGATGCCGCCTACAATGACGCCGGCGTAGGCGCCTTTCAGGGTCATCCGTTTCCAGTAGAGAGAGAGAAGTACGGTGGCACCGAAGCAGGCACCGAATCCGGCCCATGCGTAGGAGACGATGGAGAAGATATAGCTGTTGGGGTCGCTTCCCAGGTATACGGCAATGGCGGAAACCAGAAGGACACTTAAACGGGACACACGGATGAGTGTTTTTTCAGAGGCATCCTTTTTCAGGAAGGCCTGGAAAAGATCGCGGGAAACGGCGGAGGAGGTGACCAGAAGCTGTGAAGAACTGGTACTCATAATGGCTGCTAGGATGGCGGACCAGATGATGCCGGTGATGAAGGGGGCGGACAGGGATTCAGCCATAAGGATGAAGACACGCTCTGCATTGGCATTTTCCAGAGGGGTGGAGAGGTATGCTTTGCCTACCACGCCGATGGCAATGGCGAAGGTGAGGGAAAGAAGCACCCAGGTCATGGCAATGCGTGTGGATTTCTTCAATTCCTTCGGGTCTCCGATGGCCATGAATTTCACCAGGATATGGGGCTGTCCGAAGTAACCAAGGCCCCAGCCCAGGGAAGAAACGATCATAACCAGAAGAGCGGACATGCCGGTGGAGTCCGGGAAGAAGGAGAAGAAATCGGAACCGTCCCTGGAAAGAATGTCCAGGGTAGGCATGGGGCCGCCCATGGCGATGGTAGCAGCCACCGGTACATAAATGACGGTGAAGAACATCATGGTGCCCTGAATAAAGTCGGTGAGGGCTACGGCAGAAAAGCCGCCCAGGAAGGTGTAGAACACCACCACAAAGGCGCCCAGCAGAAGAGCGTGGAGATAGGGGATGCCGAAAATGGTATTGAAGAGCTTTCCTGCTGCCACAAATCCGGAAGATGTATAAATGATAAAGAAAAGGATAATAAACAGGGCGCAGATGAGGCGGAGACCGTTTTTGTGATCCTCAAATCGGTTGGAGAGGTAGTCCGGAATGGTAAGACTGTTATTAGCCACTTCCGTATAATTTCTAAGACGCTGGGAAACAAGAACCCAGTTGGCCCAGGTGCCGATGATGAGTCCGATGCCCGTCCAGAAAGCGGACAGACCGTGAAGATAGGCATAACCTGGAAGGCCCATGAGCATCCAGCCGCTCATATCGGAAGCCTCGGCGCTCATGGAAGTAAGCCACGGCCCCAGCTGCCGGTCCCCTAAAATGTAGGAAGACAGGTTCTTCTGCCTGCGGGAATAATAAAGCCCGATGCTCATCATCAAAACCAAGTACAGTATAAAGGCCAGCGCTATAGGCCAGTTGTTTTCCAAATCCATAACTTTTCCCCCTGCAAACATGCGTAAATTTGTGAAATCTTTTGAAATTTATACATTCCTATGTATTTTAATGAAATATAAAAATCAAAAGATTATAGTGTTTCTATCAATAATAACGGATTTTAATAGGTATGTAAAGAGGAAGAAAAGGAATATTTCCTGTATAAGCCATTCGTTTGTAAAATAACGATTAAGGCTCCCACATCGTCATTTCGACTGCAGCAGAGTGGAGTGGGCTGGTGAGCTAGTGTACTAGTGGGCTGGTGTACTAGTGGGCTGGTGTGATAGAAAACCATACAACCGCGCCTGTGGCGCGAGGGAAAAGCGGCCCCCTTTGGTGGCTGCGCCACCAAAAGGGGGGGAAAAAAGCCACCTCCGGTGGCTAATCTCCGTAATGCTGTTCGTAACATATGAAATCAAGGGTAAACATAGAGGGGCTATATTCTGCCCCTGAATAGGGTGGCAAGCGAACGTGATTTGTAGGGGAGCGGTAGCAACCCGAAAATCACGTGAGACGCTTTCCCGTGGATGCACAGCGAACACATTTTGAAGGAGCGATAGCGACGCGCAAAATGTAGTGAGTCGTTTCCCCTTTGGGGGGGGGAAGTCCCGAGAAGCGGGATAGGGGGTGGCCACTGGAATTGGCCAATTCACCGTAATGCATAGCAAGAATTAAGTAGCAGGAGGGCATTCCCGTAACGTAAGGCTCCTTCCGCTGGAAGGAGCTGCCCGATAGGGCTGAGGATAGGCCTTTCTCCAGCAAAGGCGCCGCTGTAGGTGGCATTGTACGGAAGAGTCACATTAGGCCCTTTCAGGGCCTCGGATTTTTGAGGGGAGCACTGATTCAGTCGCAGAATCAGATTTCATAAGCATTTTGGTCCAATACTGCGTCATAAGCCTCCTTAAATAGCTTTGGCTATTCGCGTCGGCTTATTCCTTGTATTGAACCAAAATGCAAGAATGAAATCCGATAACGACTGAATCAGCGCGCCCCTTGCGAAAGTCCGCTATCCTCCGTCGCCTGCGGCGACACCGTCGGCCGGGCATTAAGGTGTTCGCTTTGTGTGCAGGCTATGCTCACATATTAGCCCGGCTCAGAAGCCCTCTGCAGGGCTTCGGCCTTCCAGAGGAAGGGGGCTAACGCACTACCTCATGCAGCACTGGTGACACTAATGGTAAGCACGTAACGCCGACTTTATACTCATCGCCCGAAGGGCGATACCACAACCCTCAGCCGCGAAGCGGCTGTCAAACTTAAGAACCCTTGGGCCCTGGGCCCATCAATCTTAAGAACCTTTTTACTCACAGCCTTCGGGCCCAAAGGGCCCGCCCCCTTTGGTGCTGACGCACCACCTTTCCCCCGATGTAGCGGGGGCACAATAAATGGGGGGGAGGGAACCCTCTGCCCCCTTTTATACTTGACATATATCATCTGGGCTATCATAATAAACTAGTACCTTTGCGTCCGGGTACTTTTTAGATTAAAAGGAGACTGCCCATGAAATATAAATTGAAGGCGGCGCTGCTGGCCGCGGCTGTTTCTGCCTGCAGTGTCTTGAGTATTTCCGCTGCTGAGGCGGCTCATCCTGCTGCGGTGGGGACCGGTACTACGGCAGAGCTGCCGTTGACAGGGGCGGAGGCTCCGCTTTTACCGATTTCCGACACTCCTCTTTCCGACAGCGATTTCCAGGTGAACGGTGTATCCTTGGGAGATTCCATTTCATCGGTTATCCATCGGAAGGGGTTGCCGGAAAAGACAATCCATGAGAATACCAGGGATTCCTATGTTTTTAAGGATTTGACCGTCAAGAGGACAGCCCCTTTCCTTCTTTCCTATTCCGGGCGGGCGGATCTGCCGAAGGATTTTGCCTTCCCCGGCAAAGGGGTGTCAGAAATCCTGGCCGCCGGACCGGATGCGGCGACTCCTAGAAATGTAGGGGTTGGTACTGGCCGGGAGAATCTGATCCGTGCTTATGGCAGGCCCCTTGCCGTTCTCTGGGATGGGAAGGGACAGTCTTTTGATTTCCGCTATGGCCTTGGAAACAGGGAAATTGTTTTCACTGTGAAGGGGGATAAGGTTTCTTCTATTCGCATGTCCCTTTTGACGTCCCCTGTGAAAAAGGAAGATGTGTCCTATCTTGACGGCGAAGGAAAGCTTTTCCTGGGGGATAAGGATTTCCGCTTGGCCGGCTATGAGCTGGGAAGTACATTCAAGCCCCATTCCTTTGAGGCATGGGAAAAGAAGATGGCCAATCCCAGGGAGGAAATTCTCTATTTCCCGGGGTATGCTGTCCGTCTGACGGTGAAGAGTTCCATTATTTCTGCCCTTTTCCTTACGGATAAGCGCATGGTCACGTCCCGGGGACTCACACTGGGGGATGATGTGTCTACGGTGGAGCTTCTTTACGGGAAGCCTCATCGCCTGGAAATGAATGTATCCGGCAGTGAGCCCAAGACATCTTACATTTACTTTTCCAAGGGGAAGAGCAATGTGCTGATTATTAATTTTTCAAAAAATAAGGTGGAAGGCATTGTCAGTGCCATGAATCCCACGAAGTAAAGAACCGTTTGAGGTGTTAGTGTGTACGAATATTTCTGTGCGTTAGTTGTTGGTATTGTAGAAGGTCTCACGGAATATATCCCTGTTTCTTCTACCGGTCATATGATTATTGTAGGTCACATGCTGGGGTTTGAAGGCACCCTGGCAGACCTTTTTGATGTATTTATCCAGCTGGGGGCCATCCTTTCCGTATTGGTGGTATACCGGCAGAAATTCACTTTTATCCTGAATACCCATCACTGGTTCCGCAGGAAGGGGCCCTCTGTGTTTAATCTCTGCGTGTCCATGTTCCCTGCCTGCCTCACGGGCCTTCTCTTCCACGGCTTTATCAAACACCATCTTTTCAGTCCCACCACCGTTATCATCGGTCTGGTGCTGGGCGGCGTTTTCATGATTGTGGCGGAAAAGACTAGAAAAGGAAAGGAATTTGAAGTGACGAACGTGGATAAGATTTCCACAAAACAGGCCTTCATTATCGGTCTCTTCCAGTGCCTGTCCCTGTGGCCCGGCTTTTCCCGGAGCGGCAGCACCATTGCCGGGAGCCTTCTGCTCGGCATTTCCAGAAAGGCAGGCGCCGACTTCACTTTCATCATGGCAGTGCCCCTCATGTTCCTGGCCTGCTTCTATGATCTGCTGAAGGTCATCGGCAGCCTTTCCATGGGAGATCTGGGAATTCTGGCCGTAGGTTTCGTCACCGCCTTCGTGGTGGCCTATGCCTCCATCCTCTGGTTCCTGAAATTCCTGAATACATCCACCCTCACCGGCTTTGCCATTTACCGTTTCTTCGTGGCAGCCTTCGCCCTGGTTTATTTCTGGTAAGAGTATGAAATAGAAACAGCATTCCTTCTCCGGAGTGCTGTTTTTTATTGGTAATAGAGAGAGGACGCTTGCAGCGGGTTCGGATAAGATGATAAACGATAGAAATATTGCGGCTGACCGGGCCCTCCTCTAAAGGTCACCCGGAAGGATGCCGGGTTTGCACATAGTGACTTAAGGAAGCACGGATTCCACTTTCTTTTCATTGGTATTTTTTCATCAAGGGTATGGTAAGATAGGAAAAGCAGAGAACTATATTTTCATTTCAGGAGGACATATGCTTACGACGGACATCCCGAAAATCATAGGACAGGAACTTTCGATTTCTTCACAGCAGGTGGTCAAAACCATGGAACTCTTGGATGAGGGGAATACGGTTCCCTTTATCGCCCGGTACCGGAAAGAAGTGACCGGCTCCCTCACCGATGAGCAGGTACGTCTTGTGTCAGAAAGGGCGGCTTACCTCAGAAACTTTGTGAAGCGGCAGGAGGAAATCCTTTCCAAAATTGATGAGCAGGGGAAGCTTACGCCCTCTCTTTGTGACAGGATTACCAAGGCGGTGAAGCTGCAGGAGCTGGAGGATCTGTACCTGCCCTATCGGCAGAAGCGGGCTACCCGTGCGTCCAAGGCCAGGGAAAGGGGCCTGGCCGGTCTGGCAAAGGCTATAAGGGAGCAGAAGGAAAAGAGGGGGACAGCCCTTTCCTATGCGATTTCCTTTGTCAATCCGGAGAAAGATGTCAATACACCGGAAGAGGCGCTTTCCGGCGCTCGGGATATTCTGGCGGAGGAAATCATGGAAGATGCGTCTCTTCGTCAGGACATGCGGACCCGCCTGTGGAAAAAAGGCATGATTGAAACGGAACTGGATGAATCGAAAGAAGGGGCATCCACATTCCTTATGTACAAGGATCACAGTGAAATGCTGCGCCGCATGCCTTCCCACCGCGTTTTGGCCATGAACCGCGGAGAAAAACTGGGATTTCTCAAGGCTCATATGGATTTCGACCATGAACAGGCTATAGAGGGGATTTTCAGAAAATACTATAAAGGCCCCTCCATTTTCAGAGAAGAACTGCGCAGTGCCATAGAGGATGGATATAAAAGGCTCCTTCTTCCTGCTTTGGAAAGGGAAATCCGGAACCGGATGACAGAGGAAGCGGAAAAGCAGGCTATCAAAGTTTTCGGCATGAATTTAAAGCAACTTCTGCTCCAGCCGCCCCTTGCGGGCTATCGGGTGCTGGGGCTTGACCCGGGCTACCGCACCGGCTGCAAGATGGCCGTGGTAGATGCCACCGGACGGGTGCTTGATCACGGGGTCATCCAGGTAACGAAATCGGAAGGGGAAAGGCAGATGGCGGAAAGAAAAGTACTTTCCCTTATCCGGAAACATGGCGTGACCCTGATTTCTATAGGAAATGGAACTGCTTCCTATGAAACGGAAAAATTCGTTTCCAATCTGATTTCAAAAAACCATTTGGATGTACACTACCTCATCACCAGTGAAGCCGGCGCCTCCGTTTACTCTGCCTCCGAACTGGCAAGGAAGGAGCTGCCGGAGTATGATGTCACCATCCGCGGTGCCGTTTCCATCGCCCGCCGTGTACAGGATCCTCTGGCGGAACTGGTGAAAATCGACCCCAAGGCCATTGGCGTGGGGCAGTACCAGCACGATGTGAACCAGAAACTTCTGGGAGAATCACTGGATGCGGTCATTGAGGACGCCGTCAACCACGTAGGCGTGGATCTCAATACCGCCAGCCCATCCCTTCTTTCCCATATCGCAGGCATCAGCGCCGCTGTGGCTGGAAACATCGTGGCCTACAGAGATGAAAACGGCCCCTTCGGAAGCCGCCGCACCCTCCTCAAGGTGCCCCGCCTGGGACCTGCGGCCTTCACCCAGTGCGCCGGTTTCCTCCGCATCAGAAACGGAAAGAGCCCCTTCGACAATACATCCATCCATCCTGAATCCTACGGCCTGGCGGAAAAAATCCTTGCTCTTTTCCACATGGTGCCCGGTGACTTAAAGGATGAAAAGAAAATCGCCCGCCTCCGTAAAGAACGGCCCGGGGTGAATGAAAAAGAAATGGCGGAAAAACTCTCCGCCGGACTTCCTACAGTCCACGACATCCTGGACTCCCTGGTCAGCCCCGGCCGCGACCCCAGAGCCGACCTGCCCCTGCCTCTGACCCGCTCTTCCATTACCGACATTTCCGAAATCAAGGAAGGCACCATCATGAAAGGCACGGTCCGCAACATTACCGACTTTGGCGCCTTCATAGACATAGGCCTCCACCACGACGGCCTCCTCCATGTGTTCCAGATGGGGGAACACCGGGTGAACCATCCCTCCGATATGCTTGCCGTAGGGGATATCCTGAAGGTGAAGATTATCCAGGTGGATGAAAAAAGAAACCGTATCAGTCTCTCCCTGAAAGGCGTGAAGCAGTAGGAGAGACCTGTGATAGTGACTCACATGAAGCACAAAAGGAATTCTGTTTCATGCTGGATTTGTGATTTTATAGTTTACATATCATTTATAAAGGCAGCTTCCATGTGCGATGCTGCCTTTTTGCGTGTGTGTACTTCTGATTATAAAATTATCATTTTCAAATATTTAAATAAATTTTATGATAATAATAGATTAGAGCAGTGTTAGTATACTTTATTAGAATATTAGTTGCTAGATAGATTAAAAAGTGATAGACTTGCATTATCTAAAAATTAATAATATCAAGGCGTCTTATAAAAGACTCAATAGAGAACCCGGTGTAAGTCTGGGACGGTCCCGCCGCTGTAACCGGGAATCTGCAAACATATCCATTGGAGAAATCTGAGAAGGGTTTGCAGATGATGAACGGAAGCCAGAAGAACTACCCTGATAGAAATGCAGTACCTCCTGCGATGGACAGGGGATGGGATTGGCGTTATTGGCTATTTCAATTATTTTAAAGCCCATTCTTTTGTCTAGAATGGGCTTTTGCTTTTGTGGCAGTTGGAGTTTATGCCAATGCCCAGTGATAGTTACTTGGAAAGCGAAATTTGGTGGTAAATTTTATGTGAAAGAAAGGGGGGATATTATGAGAAAATGGGTTGCTGCTTTAGCAGTTATATTTCTATTTTTATGGTTGCCTATGAATGCTCAGGCTGCGGAGACTTCATCAGATACTATGATTCTTGGCTGGTCTACAAATAAGGTGTGGCTGGATCATGGGAATTTATGTATTAGGGGAACTTTTTACAATAAACGCAATGATTTGACTGTTACAAGGCTGAATAGTATGACTATGAAGATTACGTTCGGCAAGCCCGATGGAAGTAAGTCTGTTTTTGTAGGTGGACCGGCTAAGCTTCCAATGCTGAAAATCGGTGCTGGTGGTTCGAGGTCCGTAACTTTAAATTTGGGGCCTTATGAAGGAACATGGTCATCTTGGAATACTGATGAAGAATATGAATTCACATACATACCAGGATCACGGTGGTAAATTTTTGAAGAGAGGTATGAAAATCCATGAAAAAGAGATCTATGTTAAGAGCGGGAATTATTACATTTATGTTAACATCCCTGGCAGGGGGGGTATACAATACTACCTATGCATCTTTTGATGAAAATTTAAAAACTTATACATTGGATGCAGTCATAGTCAATGCTGATAGAACCAAAAACCAGTTTGGTGATACAATTACTGAACAGTCATATTATCGTACAGGTGGTGATGTAAAAGTCATCACTCGTGAAGAAATTGAAAAACGTCACTATAATGATGTAACTGAAGCAATTAAACGTGTCCCAGGAGTCACTTTTACTAATGCAGGGTATCGTGGCGGGGAATATGGTTATAATTCATATAATAACAGTATGGCTATTAATGGAGATACCCGCGTTATTGTTTTAGTCAATGGTCGAAGGGTTGACAACAGCACAAGTACAAGGTTTGGGGACAGGGCATCATCAGCTGGCAGGACAATGGTTGATCTCAATCAGGTTGTAAGCATGGCTAGTGTAGACAAGATTGAAGTCATTAAAGGACCTGGTGCATCTGTGTATGGGGCTGATGCCACTGGTGGCGTTATTAATATTATTACCAGGAAAGGATCTGTGAAAAATCAAGGAACGATTGATCTTTCTACCGGTTCTTGGAAAAAACATATTTATAATGTTAGCTATTCTGGCGCTGCAGGTAATGATAAGTCTTGGAAATATTTCTTCTCTGCAACAAGAAACATGGCACATGACAGCAAATATCATGATGGGTTGACAGATAAAGATCATACTTATAATGGAACCAAGTACAAGGAGGAAGGCGTTAACTTCCGGCTGGATAAAGATCTTGGCGGAGATAAGGAAATCAAATTCTGGTATAATCATCAGAATGGTAAAGACGGGTATCCAATTACTGCCAGAGATTGGCGTTACTGGAGCCAAGCGGATTGGAATCGGATTATTGAAAGAACAACAAGGCCTGGTGGTTATGGAAACACAGATAATCCTGGGTATCGTAATTTGTTCTCCCTTGATGCATTATCCGGCTCTTATAATGCGTACAGAAACAATGATGTAGATATTTCTTATACCTTTAAAAAAGAAAATGGAATGGAAAGCTACATTCGTTTTTACAACCAGAAACATCATTATTGGGGGGTAGATCGTTATCCTGATTGGATTCTTCCTGATGGAAGTTATGTGCCTTTCCCGGACAGCCCGGATTGGGACACCTTTATTAAAAACTATGAATTCTCTAAAGGACTTTCTCCAACAACAAGTTATTATGAAGAAAATCATGGGTTCCAACTGCAATATGGTAAAACTCTTGGAATTAACGATATTTTAGCATCTGTAACAATAGATAAAGCTAAACAGCTTAAAACTCAGCTTAATCGCAAAACGAATCAAAATGAAATGACAACAGTTCATAGAGACAGTGTTTTTGGATTTGTTCAGGATAAGATTCATATTAATGATCATTGGGATTTGACACCGGCACTTAGATTTTCGCATTATTCTGATTTTGTCGGTGGCAAATATTCCAGCGTGGGTGGAGATACTATTTATACACCTGCTCTTAATACTGAATATGCTTTTAGTGATTCCTTCAGCGGCTATGTTGGATGGACTAGAATTTATAGACCAATTAAAGCCAGAGATTATTCTATTTCTACCCCTAATGGAGATTCTTTGGGTGATGAAAAAGGCGACGTTTATACAATCGGACTACGCAAAAACATTGGTGACAAAACAACTGTCAATGTTAACTATGATTGGACTAAAATGAAAAATGCGGTTACATATTATACTGTTTGGGATACTTCTTCGGATGATTGGAGGAGCAAAGCTGTTAATGCCAAGGAAAAGAAAAAATCTTTCAATGTAACATTGGATCACCAGTTTAATGATAATTGGTCACTAAGTCTTGCATACACCCATTTGAATGATAAATGGGAAGCTAAGCATGGAGAAGAATTTGACCCGGATATTAGTCTGAATGAAAACAGTAATGTGAACACCATGATTAATAAACTGCGCCCGGCCAATCATTATACTGCCAATCTTTCTTTTGAGAAAGGGAAATGGTATACAGGACTTTTGGCTAATTGGTATACCGGATGCAGTACGGAAGCGTTTACTCACAAACGGGCATTAGTTCTTGATTGGAACTTGAATTATGAAATCAACAAGGATATTTCTACATATGTGACAGTTACAAACTTAACAAATCAAGCATATGAGAATGCCTACTCTGCCTATAATGGAAAGGGGGCCGCTCCCCAGCCGGGACGTGCATGGATGTTTGGGGTTAAGTATAAATTCTAACCTTAGACATAATCAGTATGCAATATGCTTAGATAGTCAAAATACGGTAAAGTGCGTCTATTCTCATAGGCGCACTTATGTCCGTTTAGGTAATAAAAAGGTGTTTGAGATTTCTTGGACTGCTTTAATGAAAATCTTTGATATAAAAAAATTAGGGATTATATTTTGTTCTATATATATAATATTATCATTTACTGCTTGTACTAAGATAGTAAACAAAGGAACAGAATCATCTCTTCAAAATGAAACAGGTACTGTCATGGATACTTATCCTGTTTCCATTTCTTCTCTGAATTCTAATGGTGAGATGGAAGAGGAAATATTTACGAAACCTCCGGAACGGGTCGTAGCGGTTTGGCAGAATTCTATTGAGACACTGCTGGCTTTGGGAGTCGGTGACCGGATTGTGGCAGGCATGGGTATACCGGATGCCAGGTATCTTCGACCAGAATACCGGGCGCAGTATGAGAAGATTCCTTATACCAGTCTGGAAAATCTGGATATGGAGACAATTACCATGATGAATCCTGATTTGATTGTGGGATGGGCATCTACCTTTACTCCGAAAGCTCTAAGGAGTACGGATTACTGGCACAGTCGTGATGTCCATACCTATATATCTGCGAATTCCTCATCCCAAATGACTGATAAGACGGTGGATAACGAGTATAGGGATATTCTCAATATGGGCCGGATTTTTGGTTGCAGCGAGAAGGCTGAGGCTATTGTAGGGAACATGAAGAATGAAATAGGCCGGGCGGAAGAAATGGCTCAGCGTGAAGGCAGGCATCCTAGAACACTCATTTTGGAGCGGCAGGGGAAAGGGCTTTCTGTGTATGGTGAAAGGACATTGGCCGGCAATATCTTGAAGTCCATGGGAGGGGAGCTTTTGGAGCCTTCTTCTCATCAAATCAGTAAGGAGGAGTTGATTAATTTAAATCCTGATGCTCTATTTCTTGTGGTGATTGAGTCAGATTATGGGGAAATAGATCGGGTTTTGTCTTATTTCTATGAAGATAAAGCTTTGCAGAGTGTAGATTGTATTAGAAATCAGAAGATTCAGGTACTTCCGCTCTATGCCATTTACAGTGCTGGTGTGAGGATGTCTGACGGCATTGAGCTTGTGGGGAAGGGATTGTATGGTGAGGACTGGTAGGAATGTTTCTGCCCATGGGCCTTTACTAATTCTTATATGATAGGAGCATGTATGAAGCGATTTGCAGTAAAAATCGGATTCGGATTTTTTCTTCTTATCCTGGGTTGCCTTCTAGGGTGTGCCCTGTTCTGGGCACTGTCTATCGGCACGGTGAAGCTGCCGCTGCTGGTGATTTATGAGGCGATAATGGGGCAGTTTACGGGAGGACTTCCCATTGAGGCGCCGGGACAGGGGCCAGTGCATGATATTGTCTGGCTCCTCCGGCTCCCGCGGCTGGTGCTGGCGGCACTGGTGGGAGCCGGGCTTTCAGTTTGCGGCGTGGTGATGCAGGCCATTGTAAAAAACCCCCTGGCGGATCCCTATATTCTTGGAATTTCCTCTGGCGCTTCCCTCGGAGCTACAGCTGCTATCCTTCTTGGAATAGGTGCTTTTCTGGGCCCGAATTTCGTAGGCATAGCCGCATTTATAGGTGCTATGGCCATTTCCGTGGCGGTGCTCTTTATTTCTAATCTGGGTGGCCGGTCATCGTCTATGAAGCTCCTTCTGGCAGGCATGGCCCTTTCTTCAGTGTGCTCCGCCTTTTCCAGTTTCATCGTATATTTTGCAAATGACAGGGATGGTATCCAGACAATTACTTACTGGCTCATGGGCAGTCTGGCAGGTGCTCGGTGGAATGAGCTGTCAGTGATTGCGCCTATCGTTATCCTATCAGTGCTCTTTTTCTGGACCCAGAGCCGGGTGCTTAATCTTATGCTTCTGGGAGATGAGGCAGCTATTACGATGGGCACAGATCTTCACATATATAGACAGGTATATCTGCTTGTTAGTTCTCTTGTTGTAGGGTTTGCCGTTTATTCCACCGGCGTTATAGGATTTGTGGGACTCATTATTCCCCATGTCATCCGCACGGTAGTAGGTTCGGATCATAAGCATCTGATACCTGTTTCGGCGCTGGTGGGTGCCATCTTTCTTGTCATCTGTGATGGCCTCTGCCGTATCATTATCCCTCACACGGAACTTCCTATCGGGCTTCTGATTTCCCTTATCGGGGCTCCCTGCTTTATTTATCTCATGATTAGTAGAAGCTATGGCTTTGGAGGTGGTGAATAATGGAGTTACTGGCGGAAGCAGTGAAATATTTTATCGGGAAAAAGGAAATACTGAAAGGGATAGACCTTCATCTGAAGCCTAAGGAATTTCTTGGAATCATTGGCCCTAACGGTAGCGGAAAGAGTACTTTTCTAAAATGTGTGTATCGGGTGCAGAGACCTTCGGAGGGGCGTATTTTTTTTGATGGACAGTCGATGGATGAGCTTTCTTATCGCCAGTCCGCTCTCATGCTGGCGGTTGTAGCGCAGCATAATTACTATAATTTTGATTTTTCTGTGCTGGATGTAGTACTGATGGGCCGCTCTCCCCACAAGAAAATGCTGGAGAGAGACAATGAAGAGGATTACCGGCTTGCCCATGATTCACTGGAAGTTGTGGGGCTCAAAGGCTTTGAGAAACGTAATTTTTCCACCCTTTCCGGTGGCGAGCAGCAACGGGTGATTTTAGCCCGTGCCTTGACCCAGGGAAGTGAATGTCTGGTACTTGATGAGCCTACCAATCATCTGGATATCAAATACCAGCTGGAAATTATGGATATAGTGAAATCTCTGAATCATACGGTGATTTCTGCCATACATGATTTGAATATAGCCTGTATGTACTGTGACCGGCTCATAGCTATCCGTAAGGGTGAAGTGGTGGGAATGGGTACGCCTGAAGAACTGCTTACAGCAGATTTCATAAAGAATCTCTATGATGTTGACTGTCGTATCCAACATTTTGAGGGGGGAAGGATGAATATCGTTTATGTACCCAGACATTGGAAAATGACGGATAGAGATAGAAATGAACTGAAGGTTTGATTATGCAGCAGCTGTAATCTATGCTTCCCTTGGATTACATGGATTGGTGAATATATTCTTATGCAAAGGAGAACGGGATGAAACGAATTGTGATTCTTACCTGTCCGAAGGCGGAGGATGTTTGTACCGGCGGAGGATGTTTTACAGCATTGAACCGGCGGACAAAGGCATTTGCGGTGTACAGCGGGGAGGAGATAGAGGTATTGGCCTTTATGAAATGCAGCGGGTGCGGGCATTTCCCCGGCAGGGATGACGGTTTGGATGAGAAAATCAGGTACATTCTTGAAAGTCATCCTGATGTAGTACATCTGGGCATCTGTTGCTGTCATGATGCCAGAGGAAAGGTGCTCTGCGAAGAAATCAGTGCTCTGTGCCGGATTTTTGAGGACCATGGGATTTCTGTTGTACGAGGGACTCATTCTATTTTTTGAGCAGGGATGACAGTTTTCGGGTGGGGGAATCACAGATTTCCTTGTTTCGTTTTCTGACTGCATTTCTTTTAGCATAATGAAATATGAATAACAGGAAAATTAAAGAAATATTATTTGACTAATCACTTTTAAAATGATAGTCTTGATGTGAATGTTAGAGATGTCCAAGTATTATCTAATCGTTTTATTTCGTTTTCAGGAGGCATTTGATGGATTTCTTGCATTTATTCAAAGCCGGCGGGTTTATGATGTATCCGCTGATTCTCTGCTCTTTTATTGTCATTGCTATTTTTATCGAAAGGTTCCGTTTTTATCGGGCCAATCGTTCCCAGGTAGACCAGCTCGCAAAGGAGATTCCTGAATTTCTGGAAAGAGGGGATTACGCGGGGCTGAAGGCTCTGCTTGAGAAGGACGGAGGCATTCCGGCTTCCGTGGTGCTGGCAGGTGTTGAGCATATGAACCTGAAGGTGGATCAGACTTCTCTCATTGAAGGGGCGGCATCCCATGCGGCAGGTCTTCTGAAGAATTATCTGAATTATCTGGATGTTATCGTTACCTTGTCGCCTCTGATGGGCCTTCTGGGCACGGTTATCGGTATGATCGGCTCCTTCAATGTGCTTTCTGTGTCCAATGGCCAGCCCTTTGCCGTTACCGGCGGCGTGGCGGAGGCTCTTGTCTGCACGGCCACCGGTCTTTTCGTGGCTATCATTGCCCTCATTGCCTATACCTACCTGTCACAGCAGGTGAGCAATTTCGTTTCCCAGATGGAAAAACTGGGGACCCTGTATTTGGCAATCGTTGAGGCGAAGACAGAATGAAACTGGAATCGATGAATGTGGAGAAGAAACCGAAGATTATGATTATCCCTATGATTGATATCATTTTCTTTCTTCTGGTTTTCTTCATGATGAGCATGCTTTCCATGGTGGTGCAGAAGTCCATCAATCTCAATCTTCCACAGACGGCTACGGCTAAAGTGAATGTGGAGCAGACGATTCCCATCAGCATTACTTCCGACGGCACGATTTACGTGGAGAAGGAAAAGATTGCCAAAGATGATTTCCGGCGGCGTATGGAAATCGAAAAAGGAAGGAATCCTGATCTGGCAGTGGTGCTTCGGGCTGATTCGAAATCGGAACATGGAGATTTTGTATTTGTACTTGACCAGTTGAAATCTGTAGGTATCAGCAAGGTGGGGATTGCTACAGAGTCGAAGACCGGTCAGAATCAGTAAAGAGGTGGTCCCATGCGTACGACTAAGTACCGTTGGTCCTCTGCCTTTGGATTGTCCTTTCTGTGCCAGATAGCGATTTTTGGCGCGTTAACAGGGCTGATGGCTCTTTTTGCGCCGCCCCAGCCCGAACGTGAACCAATCGAGGTGGATTTGGTTTCCGACATCGGCGGCGGTGGCGGTGGAGGCGGAGGAAATTCCGCTGCTGAAGAGCTTCCGCAAATCCATGAGGCGAAGGCAACTCCTACAGCACCTCCTCCTGCAGTCCCTTCCGAGGCAGATGAAGCGGCAGCTGATGATGTCCATGAAATCGCACCACACCAGGATAAGGCAGCGCCAAGCCCATCTTCTTCCGGTGACAGTTCTGCCGCTTCATCCTCTGACGGAGGAAGCGGCGGAGGCAGCGGAGGCGGCCATGGAGGCGGTGAAGGAAATGGAAACGGAGGCGGCTCCGGCGGTGGTGGCGGAGGCGGCTATGGTGGTGGTAATGGCGGCGAAACCGGGAACAGCAGTGAGGAAGACGCTCCGCCAGAGGAAACCGGTGAGACCATAGGGC
>NZ_CALGPS010000022.1 GCF_937959425.1 uncultured Dialister sp. | reverse complement strand
GGCTTTCACCAGACTATACTATACACGCCGAACTGGCGCACAACTTAAGAACCTTAAGAACCCTCGGGGCCAAAGACCTGCCAGCCTTCCCTTCTGAACCCGTTGATTCCGGGACGCACAGTCCTCTTTATTCTCTTTCCCTTCTCTTCATAAGATATGATACAATAATGATAAAATAAGAAATAATCATTTTCAGGAGGATATTAGTTTACAGAAGTTTTACTTTTCCGATGTACAATCAATCAGGAAGAGCATGGTCATTTTCTTTATTGTCTATAGAAACGGGGGCTCGCTATGTCGGATCAAAGGCCGCTCATTTATGGAATCATTCATATCGGTTCATCCAATGTATCCATGCGTATTGTGCAGTACAACAGTGTGAAGGATATCCGGGTCATTGAATCAGTGCGGAAGGATACTGCTTTTGGGGAAGAGGTGTTTAACCAGAAGAGGCTGTCTTTTCCTTCTATCAAGAAACTGTGCCGCATGCTGTCGGGACTGAAGCAGCTGCTCATGGATTACCAGGTGAAGGTATATGCGGTATATGCCACGGCAGTGCTTCGGGAGGCGGAGAACTGCCGCTCTATTATTGACCTGATTCGGGTGAATACAGGCTTTAATGTGCAGGTGGTGGACATGCCCCAGGAAATTTATTTCAAGCATTTCGGCCTGCAGTATCAGTTCAAGGAGTATAACAAGTCCCTGGACGGCGGTATGGGAAATAATTTCCTCTTTGTAGATATCACATCCGGCTGTATCGGCCTCACGGTGTGGGAGAAAGGGGCGCTCTGCTATCAGCACAATGTGCATATCGGCACGCTCCGTCTTCTGGAGACCTTCAAGCTGAACCAGCGGGATTCCATGGACTTTCCCCAGGCCCTTGGCGAATATATCCATGCCATTATGGAGCCTCTGTGGGTGACGGTCCGGAAGTACAGCATTGATACGGTCATCCTGTCAGGAAGGGAGGCTCGTATTGTGGGACAGCTCATGGGGCTTCCTGTGAAAAATGAAATTACCCCGGTGAAGCGGGAGGATGTTCTTCGTTTCTATGAAGAGGCGGGAAGCCTTTCCACTTCCATGACCAGACAGAAATTCCATGTGGACGAGTCGCTGGCATCGGTGGTTTCTCCTACCATACATATATATAAGGAAATCCTGGACAATGTTCCTATGCGCCATGTGGTGCTGATGGGTATGACCTTTGTGGAGGCGGCCAGCCTTTTCTACGGCGCCCAGAAAACGAAGGATCCGGCTCTTCTGTATATGAGAGCCCAGAATCTGGAGCTTACCCGCTCTATTGCTGCATCCTACTATTATGAGCCGGATCATGCCCGGGTCATGGAACGGTACAGTCATCAGATCATCCAGGCCTTTGACCGGTATAACGGCCTCAATGAAAGGGATGAGTTCCTTCTCCGCATGGCCATTATCCTTTACCAGATCGGGAAATATGTCAATCTGCTGGGATCGTCCATTCAGGCCTGGAGCATGGTAGAGGGCACTGATATTTTCGGGATTTCTGATAAGGAAAAGGATATTGTGGCATGCATTGTGTATTATGACCACAAGGGCATGCCCAGCGATGATGACAAACCCTTCCGCATTCTGTCCGATGAATCAAAGATGACGGCGCTGAAGCTGATTGCAGTTTTCCGTCTGGTAAGAGCCATGGATATGTCCAGAAAGCAGAAACTGAAGGATGTGTCTGCCCGGATCGTGAAGGACTGCCTGCTCGTAGAATACGAAAGCGATGAGAATACAGCCCTGGAAACATGGCTTTTTGATAAGGAAAAAGAGTTTTTTGAAAATATATTTGGCATGGAAGCCAAGCTTGAGCGGAGGTAACTATGGACGTGGACGTAAAGAATCATCGGTATTATCTGAATCGAGAACTGTCCTGGCTCCAGTTTAACCGGAGAGTTCTTCAGGAAGCGGTGGATCCCAATAATCCGCTTCTGGAAAAATTGAAATTCCTGGCCATTACCAGCTCCAACCTGGACGAATTTTTCATGATTCGTGTGGCCGGCTTAAAGCACCAGAAGGAAAACGGTGTGAAACGGAGAGATATTGCCAACATGACACCGGAGGAACAGCTGGAAGCCATTTCCGATACCTGCCAGCGGCTGGTGGCAAGGCAGTATCGGTACCTGAAAATGATTTTGAAGGAACTGGAAACGGAAGGACTCTATTTCATCCGCCCCGATGAAGCGTCGCCCCGGCAGGTGAAGTGGCTGGATGATTATTTTGAAAGGGAAATTTTCCCCGTAGTCACCCCCATGGCAGTGGACTCTTCCCATCCATTTCCCTTCCTTGCGTCCAAGAGTCTTAATATTGCCATGCTGCTGGAACGGAACGAGCGGGATATGACTCTTGACGAGGAAAACGATATTGATGTAAAAACGGCTATTGTGCCGGTGCCATCAGTGCTGCCAAGAATTATCCGCCTGCCGGACAATCCGGAAACGCCGGCCCGTCATGATTTCGTATTCCTGGAACAGGTACTCTGTCACTTCGCCTCCCGCCTTTTCATCGGCTTCGATATGCTGGAAGCCCGCCCCTTCCGGATTACCAGGGACGCGGACCTCAATCTGGACGAGGAAGATGCCCAGGATCTGGTGGTGGAAGTGGAAAAGCAGCTGAAAAAGCGGCAGCGCGGTGAAGCGGTGCGCCTGGAATTCGAACGGGGCACCAGCCGCTTCATGCGCCGTTTCATGACTTCCGAAATGAACCTGGGGCCTGAAGATATGTATGAAATTGACGGCCCTCTGGATATGACTGTTTTCTTCTCCTTCTGCGGCATCAAGGGCTATGACAGCCTCCGTTATCCCGAAGCCCACCCGCACCGGCCCTGGTCCATGATCCAGCTGGAAAAGGAAAGCAAGAAGAATATTTTTGACATGATCCGTGAAAAGGATCTGCTGGTGCATCTGCCTTATGAGTCCTTCGACGATTCTGTGGTCAATTTCGTATCTTCTGCGGCCTCTGACCCTGCCGTACTGGCTATCAAGCAGACACTCTACCGCGTTTCATCCTCCAGTCCCATTATCCAGGCTTTGGAGAAAGCGGCCCAGAATGGAAAACAGGTGACCGTTCTCATGGAAGTAAAGGCCCGGTTTGACGAAGCCAATAATATCCTTATGGCAAGACGGCTGGAAAAAGCAGGAGCCCACGTTATTTACGGCCTGGTGGGGTTGAAAACCCATTCCAAGTGCACCCTGGTCATCCGGAGGGAAAAGGACGGCATCCGCCGCTACGTCCATGTGGCTACCGGCAACTACAACGCTTCCACCGCCAAGCTGTACACGGACCTTGGCATTTTCACCTGCAATGACCGCTTCGGCAGCGATGCCTCCGCCTTCTTCAATCTCCTTTCCGGCTACTCCGACCCGCCGATCTGGGATTCCTTCATCGTGGCGCCAATCAACCTGCGCCAGCGGTGCATGGAGCTTATTGACCGGGAAATCCATTTTGCCCTCCAGGGAGAACCGGCCCATATGATTGCCAAAATGAACTCCCTCCTGGATAAAGAAATCATTGCCAAACTTTATGAAGCGTCCAGGGCTGGAGTGAAAATCGAACTCATTGTCCGCGGCATCTGCGTTATCATCCCCGGAATCCCCGGCATCAGCGACAATATTACCGTAAGAAGCCTGGTAGGCCGTTTTCTGGAACACAGCCGGGTATTCTGGTTTGCTAACGGCGGCCGTGAAGAACTCTATATCGGCAGCGCGGACTGGATGCCCCGCAATCTGAATGATCGCGTGGAACTCATGATTCCCGTGAAGGATCCGGATATCTGCAAAAGGCTGAAAGAAATGATTGATCTGGAACTGGCGGACAATCAGAAAGCTCACATCATGCAGTCCGACGGCACCTGGAGAAAATTCATCGCTCCGGAAAACAAAGTGGCTGCCCAGGCGGACTTCCAGAAACTGGCAGAACAGAGAGACCGGGAAGTGGAAATGACACTGGCCCAGAAGATGGAACCTTATATGCCTGTATTCGGCAGACATTAATCATAAGAAAATCGTGCTTTTGCAGGAAAACGGACCGGCCCATGCTCCTTAAAGAGGTGTGAGCCGGTCCGTTTTTGCCTGTAACAGGGGGAAATGAGAGCGATTTAAATGATGTTTTTATTTCCATAAGCGGAGAAAGAAAATGCAAAAGGAGGGAGAGGAGAAAAAGCATGTACAGAAAATCATGAGACAGGAAATACGGTAAAAACGAGAAGAGGAGAAAATGTTTCATCGCTTCCACTTTGAGGCATAAATGAATCTGTTTTTGGGAATGCCTTATGCGGATGGCAGACTTTTCTTGTGCAAATTCCCACAAAGCATAAATATATCAGCAAACGACAGTTTTATAAACGGCGTGACATGGGACAAAAAAGTTCTATCTCCCACCGAGGTCTATCCTTTTCTTCGGTTTACAATAAGGCGCCCGGGACAAAGAATACATAGTGGGAAAGTCGAATAAAACTGGAGATTTTGTATTCATTAAACTTTAATTTTTTACAAATGTCCATTGCAAAGGGACAGAATTGACAATTAAGCAAATGGCGAAAGAACGATAAATACAGGAAATAAACGCGTTTTAAATACTGGCAATGGGATTTTATAATAAGGGGAAATACGGAAAGGGATATAATAAAATATAGACAATATCGATATAATACCGGTATTTAAATAATGTAAACCTTCTGTTATTTGACAAAAAGTCTCCCTATGGTAGAATAACTGCCATAGGAGAGAAACATATGAAACATGCAACCTTTGAAAAAGCAGCAAAAGCAGTCACCTGTTCCCTTCTTCTGCTGGCCATGGCTGCCCAGACAGACCTTTCCATGGCCTTCGGGTTTGGATATTCCGACGAAGATAAAATGGTAACAGTATATGACGGCAAAGACAAAAAAATGATTACCACCAGAGCGAACACCTACAAACAGGTGCTCACCGATTCTGAAGTCAGCCTGAATGCCTATGACAAATACTGGACATCCAGCAGCGACGTGAAGAACGGCGCTGTGGTAGTGGTGGAAAGAGCAAAGCCCGTAACCATTGTGGCCAATGGCAAAGCCAGGACTGTATATACCACACAGCAGACCGTGCAGGGCGTGGTAAACGAAGCAGGCTACGACTGGAAGAAAATGATGCCCATTGAAGACAGCATGATGAAAGTCACCCAGGGCATGCAGATTCACGTAGTACCCTACACTGCCAGAGTAGTGAACCGTACGGAATCTATTCCCATTCACTATAATAAGTGGTATGACGCCAGCCTGGCACCGGGACAGGTAGAAGTGGTGCAGGAAGGCACTCCCGGCCGCAGGGAAGTGGAAATGGAAGAATACATCTCCGACGGCAAAGTCATCAAAGCAGAACCGGGAGATGTGAAAATCCTGGCTCACGGCACTCCGGGCATTGCCAAGACCGGTGATGCAGAAGGTACCCAGGGCTATGTAAGAAATATGAGCGCCAGTGCCTACCACCCCAGTGACGGAGATGGATACGGCATTACTGCCACCGGCACCAGGGCAGGCCATGGCACCGTGGCAGTCGATCCAAGGGTCATTCCTCTGGGCTCTACTGTATTCATTCCAAACTACGGCGAAGCGGTAGCAGCGGATACCGGCGGAGCTATCATCGGAGACCGTATCGACCTCTGCATGGAAACCTTTGAGGAATGCTACAATTTCGGAAGACAGAATGTGGAAGTCTTTGTGAATTATTGATAAGAACACAGAAACCCGCAGGGCCTTGGGCTCTGCGGTTTTTATATTTTTGGGGTGAGAATATGCAGAGAGAAGAAAGTAAGGGGGCTGTGAAAAAATGTAAATCATTTTTTCACAGCCCCTTTTTCCGCTTAGCATATAGATTCAGAAAATTCTCAAAATGGCAGTAAGCTGTTCTCCGCATTGTCATCTCGAGCGGAGCTGCATGTCGATATGAAGGCAAAAGTATCTGGCTCTATTGAGGCTCAGAACCTCGAGATCTCCCGTCACAATGCGGTTTATGCCATTTGGGAGGGAGATTTCTCCACTCTGTGGAGGTCCTGCATAGGACCTCCAAGTCAGCCGAAG
>NZ_CALGPS010000021.1 GCF_937959425.1 uncultured Dialister sp. | reverse complement strand
TGCGTTGTCATATGTGGCACACTGTTCAGCGCCCATAGTGCCCCCTGAACAGGGGGAAAGGTGGTGCCGCAGGCACCAAAAGGGGTGCATTTCCACGGGGGTCGCGAAGTTGTATGGTTTTTATCAAAATGGCGCCCCTCATTTATAAAAGCGCCACCTTCATTTACCATTTACAATTCACCATTTACCATTTTTCATTCGGAAATGCAGCCTCCCGCCAGTGGCCCTATTTCTTCACAGCATGACTGTCCTCGTAAGCTCATCCATCCATTCTCCCTTTTTATGGTCATAGGTTTTAATCACGATTTTATCCTTATAGAGGTAGATGGAGTTGGACCACACCTGTTTTCCGTCCCAGGTGGGATTGTAGACGTCCAGGATTTTTCCGTGGTAGTAGTTCGCTTCATTGGCAAAGGTGGGCTGGGTGGGCGGCGTATGGGTATGGCCGGACACCCACAGTTTCACCTGGGGACTGGTGAGGAGGATGAGGTCTATGTCCCCGGCGGGCTGGGCAAAGTTCCGGGGATTTCCTATTTTGTCGTTGTAGGGAATCATGGTGTCCGACAGCGGCGCATGGTAGAAAATGAGGGTAGGGGTCTGGCTGTTTTCTTTCAGGGTCTTCCTCAGCCATTCCATTTCTTCTTTAGACATGGCCACAGGAAATTTACCTTCCGTATCTTCGGGGGAGAGGAAAATGAGGAGGTACTGCCCCAGCTTCTTTGTGCTGTGGAGGGGCCCGAAGACCTTTTCGTAATTTTCTTCATGGGCCTTTCGGAGGGCCGGATCCGCCATGACGGGCTTGCCGTCTTTCAGTTCTTCTTTGTAGAAGAGTTCATGATTTCCTGCCAGGTACGCTTTTTCTCCGGCAAAGCCGTCAATAAACTGCTTCGCCTCTTCCATCTGGTTCATGGAGCCGTACATTTCCACCATGTCGCCGGTGAATACTTTAAGATCCACATCCTGCCAGCTGTTAATATCTTCCCGGGCCTTTGCCTTGTTGTCCATAATGGCCTGCCGCTTCGGATTGTCCCGGGTCTTGCTGGGATAATGAAGGTCGGAAATCACGACGACTCTTTCGTACTCCTTCCCCGCGGGAGCAGACGGCTGCCCGCAGCCTGCAAGGGCCAGGCAGGAAAGGGAGAGGAAGAAACAGAGAATGGTGCGGAACATGATGAGTCCTTTCTATGAAAAGCGGCTGCGCCGCAGGTTGTGGCCTGCTGACGCAGGCAGGTTGTGTAGAAGGGTTGTGAGAAGAAAAGGTTCTCAAGTTTGACCGGCCTACGGCCGGAAGGTTCTTAGGTTTGACGGGCCCTTTGGGCCCGAGGGTTGTGGATTGCCCTATCGGGCAATGAAGTTTTTAATGCCGCCTGTCGGCAGGAAGAAGCCGCTAACCGTAGAGACGACAGCAGTCAGCAGCTGGCAATTAGCCGCTGGCTGGCTGGATTCGACTTGTATCTTTAGATTCATCAGCAAGATTCACATTACGATGACCGGCCGACTTCGTCGGCCACCCCCTATCCGGCTGCGCCGGACTTCCCCCTATTCAGGGGGCAGAATAAACCTCTCTATGCTTCCCTGCGTTGTCATATGTGGCACACTGTTCAGCGCCCATAGTGCCCCCTGAACAGGGGGAAAGGTGGTGCCGTAAGGCACCAAAGGGGGAGCGCTTTTCCACGAGGGTCGCGAGGTTGTGTGGTTTTTATCAAAATGGCGCCCTTAATTTATAAAAGCGCCACCTTCATTTACCATTTACAATTCACCATTTACCATTTTCATTAGGCGCCTGAACCCGCTTGCGATTAAGGATACAGCCGAATACCGTTATGACCCCTCTCACAATCCGAATATTTTCTTAAATCCCTTTAAAATAGGGTTCTTTGTTTTTTCGTTCCAGCGGGAGTCCATGAAGTCTTCCGGTCTTCTGAAGCCTATGCCGTAGGCGAAGTACATGGCGTGGCTTACGGTGTTGATGTAGGCCGCCGTTTCCTGGAGGAGGAAGTTTCTGTCCCTTTCGGAGAGGGTGAAGCGGTCGGCGCGGCAGAATTCGTCCAGCAGGCTGTTGATACGGTCTTCGAAGGCCTCGTCGTCCATGCGGCTGACAATGTAGGTAGTGAAGTTCGGGTAGTAGCGGTAGTAGTGCTCCTTCTTTTTCGGGTCGAAGATGGCCCACTGGCGCATGAACATATTGACTTTCAGGTAAAGTCGCTGGTTCATGATGAAATCGTCGTCGTCCATGAAATGGATGGCCTTGGCGGTGCGGATGAGCCGGGTCATGGGGCGGCTTTTCATGACGCCCTTGTAGATGGAGTCCCGGAGTTTCCTGTCCTGGTACATGTAGGAGCCAAAGAAGGAAAGCACCAGGGCCCGAAAGACCAGGTAGTGGTAAAAGAAACGGGTGCCTTCGGGAGACAATTTCTTTTTGGCCATATAAGGCATGACCTCTGTCAATGGCATGAGGATCTGGGCGCTTTCCGTCACCAGTCCGCCTTCCTCCATGCCCAGGTTTTCGCAGATGCACTGGAGCAGGAGGAAAGGAAGCTTCATCACAGAGGTATCGTGGAAATCGGGATGGCAGAAGGACAGGGCGTCCATGAAGGAGGCGCTTTCCTCCCTCACCATTTCCATGTACCCCTTTGTTTCCTGCTCAAGGAAATCCGCCAGGGGTGAAAGGGAAATTCCCGTTTCCGCAGAGAGATAGGTGGTAAGAGGAATCACCATGGCCCCTTCCATCACAAAGGGAGGCTTGAAGGGAAGGAGCGCGCGTCGCACATTCTCAAATTCATTGCTGAAGGAGCGGGTAATGTCAAAATCCAGACTGTCCTTCACCGTTTCCGTAAGGAAATCGGAACGCCGGCTATCCCATTTCACCATGAGGGAGGCAAGCTCCAGCCGGAAATGGACGTACTTACGGATGAGACTGTTCCTTGCCTTCCGGTCTGCAGCAGCAGGAAGGCCCTTCTCCCGCAGCATGGCAGTCACCGCCCTGTCTATGGGCACGGCGGGCATGGTAAAACTCCGGCAGGCCAGGGGGTAGAACCGGCAGTTCATGTGGGAAAGCAGGAGGCGGATCAGCTTTTTCTTTTCTTCGGCCATCTGTTCATCATGCATGAAGGGCACCTTCTCTCAGGGGAATGAAAAGGAAATTTTTCTTTATTATACACCAGATGCGGAAGAAGGGGGCGCGGCTTCGCCGCAGGTTGTGGCCGCCTTACGGCGGCGGGTTGTGTAGAAGGGTTCTCTCTCCCCCCTGTTGTCCCACCGCTTGCGGGGGGAAGGTGGTACGTAGTACCAAAGGGGGGGGAAGGTTCTTAGGGTTCTTAGGTTGTGCGCCAGTTCGGCGTGTATAGTATAGTCTGGTGAAAGTC
>NZ_CALGPS010000020.1 GCF_937959425.1 uncultured Dialister sp. | reverse complement strand
GAAACGATTAGCGAACAGTTTCCTGTCCGGCGTGTGAACAATGTGCATCATCTCAGCAGGAAACGATTGGCGAACAGTTTCCTGCCCGGCATATGAGCAGTGTGAATCATCGCTGCCGGTGTGGAATAGAAATTAGAAAAGGACTATAATATAGACAGGAGATAACGTAAGGAAGCAGATTTCAAGAGGATTTTATTCCATAGGAGTTTTTTTTCCTTGAAAGAGGCGATACATATGCTTCCAACAGCACTGCTTTTTATCGGCAGCATTTTGTTCATTGGCGCCGGCATTTTCTGCATTGTGCAGCCGGCGGCCTCCCTTCTGGCGGTGGGATATTATGTGGGCTTTGTCCTTGTCCTGGGCGGCGTATGCCAGATTCTGCGCTATATGAAGACGGACAGAAGGTACCGTTCTCCATGGCACCTTCTTATTGCCATCCTTGATACGGCATTTGGTCTGTGGATGATGATGTCTCTGGCCTTTGCAGTGGTGGCTTTCATGCTGCCTCTTCTCTTTGCCATTTACATTCTTCTCCGCGGCATATTCATGATTATCCTGCGGTCGAAGAAGAAAGAAGCTCTGCGCAGTCCCGGCCTCTACATGGCGGCAGCGGTGGTGCAGATCCTTCTGGGGCTTGCCCTTGTATTCCGTCCCGACGCAGCGGGGCTCCTCTTCATGTACATGGTAGGGGCTGCCCTCATCTGGACCGGTATCAGCACCTTCCTGACCTGGAGGAAACAGGCTGATATGGATGAATGAAAGAACAATGAAAAAAGGCTCTGAAAAATGGCTGACATTTTTCAGAGCCTTTTTGTATGGGATGATGTCTATCAGATAATAAAAAAACTGCGCCGCAAATGGCACAGTTCTTTTTGAAAGGGCTCAGGCCTTTTCTTCCATCTTTTCCTTGTAAGCTTCCTTTGCTTCTTCCTTAGCTTCTTCAGCTTTTTCTTTCGCTTCAGCAGCTTTAGCTTTTGCAATAGCAGCGTTTACGTTTGCGTTCAGACGGGATTTTTTGCGAGCAGCTGCATTCTTATGAATGACGCCCTTCTGAGCAGCACTATCAATGATGCTTACAGCGGCGCGGAAAGCTTCTTCTTTATTGTCAGAGTTAGCAGCAGCTACAGCTTTTTTCATAGCGCCGTGAATCTGGGATTTAACAGCAGCGTTGGCAGCTCTTTTAGCAGCGTCCTGTCTCATGCTTTTCATGTTGGCTTTAATCTGTGGCAATGTATTTCACCTCCCGTCTGCATTATTCATACCATGCCATTCTATCATATTTTCTTTTCCATGGCAAGAAAACTTTCCATTTTTTTATTTGAATAAGGTCATGTCCTTCTGTACAATAGAAAAGAGAAACCGGATGGGAGCCTGACCGCTGCAGAAGGGGGACTTTTCCGGGAAAGGAGAATCATATGTATGTAGGCGTAGATTTGGTGAAGATTGAAAGGTGGGAACGGATTCTGGAGAAGTTCCCCGCCCGGGCGGAAAAGATTTTCACGGCAGAGGAAATCGCCCACTGCGAGAAGAAGGGAAAGAAGCGGGCCGAGTCCTATGCAGCCCTCTGGGGTGCCCGGGAAGCAGCCGGGAAGGCGCTGGGCATCGGCATTTTCGGCTCCGCCTGGCAGGATGCCTATGTAACCTGGACGAAATGGGGAGCACCTCTGCTCCACCTGCAGGGAACCTTTGAAAAAAGGGCGAAGGAGCTGGGCATTACAGATATGTCCATTTCCATTTCCCATGAAGAAAATATGGCCATAGCCGTGGTGGTTATGGCAGGAGGCAGTGATGATACTGACAAAAAATGAGGAAGCAAAGCTTTTGGATACTATGGCTATGAAGGAGTACGGCATTCCGGAAATGGTGCTCATGGAAAATGCGGGCGCTTCGGTGGTGCGGCTGACAGAGCCCTTTGTGGACTGGGAAGATGCCTTTACGGTGATTCTCTGCGGTACAGGAAATAATGGCGGCGACGGTTTCGTAGCCGCCCGCTATGCTGCCGGTCTGGGGGCGCGGGTGCTGGTGCTTCTTATGGGAAACGAAGCCCATATGAGCGAATCTTCCAGGCTTTACCGCCATACGGCGGAGAAGATGGGAATCCCGGTGATTCCTGTTTCCAAAGCGGAAGAAGGAGCACCCTATATCCACGATGCGGATATCCTGGTGGATGCGCTGATCGGCACCGGCCTTTCCAGTGAAGTGAAGGGGGAAAAGGCAGCCCTCATCGGTCTTGTGAATGAGGCCCGGGGTGTCATCATTTCCGTGGATGTACCAAGCGGCATGATGACCGATACGGGCCGGGCAGCCGGTGTGGTGGTGGACGCGGACTACACCGTGGCCCTGGGATCCATCAAAAGGGGCCATGTGCTCTATCCCGGCTCCTCCTATACCGGCCGTCTCCTGTATTCACCCATCGGCATCCCGGAAGAAGCAAGGCTTGATTTCCCTGTGCACCTTACGGAAAAGGAGGATGTGTTCAACATCCTTCCTGTAAGAAATCGGATTTCCCATAAAGGGAAGAACGGTTTCATCGGCATTTTTGCCGGCTCCGACGGCATGGAAGGGGCAGCCCTTCTGGCAGGACAGGGGGCCCTTTATGCCGGCGGCGGCAAGGTGGCGGTTGTCACCACCGCCGGTGCGGCCCGGGTGCTGGCAGGCAGGATTCCGGAGCTTATGGTGTCTTCCCTGGGGGAGGGTTCCTTCTTTACGGAGAAGGATGCTGAAGGGGCGCTGGAGAAGGCAAAGGCCTATGATGTACTTGCCATTGGCCCCGGCCTTGGCAGGGAGAAGGAAACGGGACAGTTTGTGAAAAAACTGGTCACCTCCTTCGACGGCACCCTGGTAGTGGATGCAGACGGTCTCTTTGCACTGAAGGAGGAGGGCATCCGGCTGGACAGCTGTCCCGGACGGCTGATACTGACGCCCCATGTGGGGGAATTCGCTCATCTGACGGGCCTTTCGCCTGCGGAAATCGAGGAGAGGCGGATTGACGCAGCCATCCGGTTTGCCGTGGACAACCATGTGGTGCTTGTTCTCAAGGGAGCGCCTACGGTGACTGCCATGCCCGACGGATCCGCCTTCGTGAATTCCACCGGCAATCCGGGCATGGCCACCGGCGGCATGGGGGACACCCTGACCGGTATCATTGCCGCCCTGGCAGGACAGGGAATGAACGGTTCCACCGCCGCCGTGGCCGGGGTCTACCTCCACGGGCTGGCCGGAGATTTGGCGGCGGAAAAGACGCCTGTAGGCTATCGGGCCAGCGACCTGGCGGAGCTTGTGCCGGCGGCCCGGGCTGAAGTAATGAAAACAGGGAGATAAATATGCATATATTCAAGAACTTGATAAAATTTCTGGCAGTGCTTGTGCTGTCACTGTCATTGACCGCCGCCTTTTCCGCCTGCGGAAGCGCCTCATCAGCAGGCGGCGCCAAAAACCAAACCGCTGCAAAGAGCGGCAGTGAATTGACGGTACGCATGCTGGACATAGGGCAGGGGGATGCATTCCTTCTGGAAAAGGACGGGAAGTTCGTCATGATTGATACCGGAGATATTGAGCACCGGGACCAGATCGTGGCTCTTCTCCATAAATACAAGGTGAAGGAGATTTCCAAAATCATCATTACCCATCCCCATGCAGACCATCTGGGCGGCATGAATGCCATTTTCAAAAATTTCAAGGTAGATGCCATTTATGATGACGGCATGCCTGCCAATACCGGTTCCTACAAGAACTACCTGAAACAGATTAAGGAAAAGAAGATTCCCTACCATGTGCTGAAGGCAGGGGACGAGGTGGATTTCTTCGACGGCGTGAAGTTCCATGTGCTGGGGCCTGTGAAGGTGATTAAGGACCAGAAGGGAAATTCCGATTTCAATAACAATTCCGTTGTGGGACGGCTCACCTACGGCAAGTTCTCCATGATGTTCACCGGCGACGCGGAACAGGAGGAAGAAAAGACCATTCTTGATAAGGGCGGCACCCTGAAGAGCGATGTGCTGAAGGCAGGCCATCATGGCAGCCGCACCAGCACCAGCCCCGCTTTCCTGAAGGCTGTGGCGCCGAAGGAAGCCTTCATTTCCTGCGGCCAGGGCAATGATTACGGCCATCCCCACAAGGTGACCCTGGATAAGCTGGAAAAGGCAAAGGTGAAGATTTACCGCACCGACAGGAACGGCACGGTGACACTGACCACTGACGGCGGCAGTTATCAGATCAAGAAGGAGAGGGCATAATGAAAAAAGAAGCTATTGTAGACCGTATCGAAGGGAAGAAGGCCGTCCTTATCACAGACGACGAGGAAACGGTGATACTTCCTGCGTCCTGGCTGCCTGATGTGCATGAAGGCATGGCTGTGGACATGGATTTCACAGAAAATCCGGAAAGGGAGAAGGCGTCCATGAAAGAGGCGGAGGACCTTCTGGCGGAAATCAAAAGGATGAACGGACAGGAATAAATCATAGAAGAAGGGACCGTGAAGAAATGGCAGTCATTTTTTCACGGTTCTTCTTTCATTGGTATGATATGATAAATGATAAGCCGATTTAGGCGGTATTCATCAATGAACTTTAGGAGGCATCACTATGGCACAGACTAAGAGAGAACTAGTCAAGGCAGCTCTTGACTGCAGACCGGTGGACCGCGTACCGGTAGGTTTCTGGCATCATTTTCTGGCAGATCAGAGACATGCAGACGCACTGGCCGACCATTCCGCCTGGGTAGACAACCTGGCAGGCCATGAGAAATTTTATAAATCCTGGAAACCGGATTTCGTGAAAATCATGACCGATGGATTTTTCCTTTATCCTCATGAACAGCTCCATGATTTGAAATCCATCAGGGACGCCAAAGACATCAAACCGCTGGGCAGGGATTCGGAATGGATTGAAAAGCAGGTGGAACTCTGCAGCATTCTTACCGAAAGATATGGAAGAGATGTGATGGTCTTCTACAACCTTTTTGCTCCCACCCGGTGCATCGAATTCCAGCAGACCGGAAGCGACGCGAAGACTGTGATTACCCATTTCATGAAGGAAGACCCGGAGGCGCTGAAAGAAGTGATGGCAGTCCTCACCGAAGACATCGCCACCCTGGCCAAAGCGGTCATTACCGACGGCCACGCCGACGGCATTTACCTGTCCGTGCAGAACATCCCTCACCCCGACATGACCTATGAAAAATACAGGGAATTCATTACCCCATCGGAAATCGGAGTGCTGGAAGCAGCCAATTCCGTTTCCGACTACAACCTCCTCCACATCTGCGGCTACATGGGCTGCCATAACGACCTCACCTGGTACAGGGACTATCCCTTCAAGGCAGTGAACTGGGCTGTGGCCTTCGAAGGCGTGCCGCTGGAAAAGGGAGAAGAAATCTTCGGACACCGATGCGTTATCGGCGGCTTCGACAATAATCCCGAAGGCGTCCTCTACTCCGGTACAAAGGAAGAAGTACAGAAAGAAACGGAAAAACTGCTTGACAGGGCAGGCACCAGCGGCGTCATCCTGGGCGCCGACTGCACCGTGCCCAAGGACATCGACCCCGAAAGATTCAACTGGGTAAGAGACGCTGCCGCTCGCTATGGCGTGAAATAATGCCGGAACCGGTAAAAAGCCGTGAAGAAATGGAAATCATTCTTCACGGCTTTTTTTATACATAAATTTTCACGGAAATTGGCCAAATGACGGGGGAGCACTGGAGACAAAAAAAGCAAGCTCCGTAACGCCTTGCGTCCCCGCACTCGGGGTGGGGGGACCACGGAGCGG
>NZ_CALGPS010000019.1 GCF_937959425.1 uncultured Dialister sp. | reverse complement strand
ACTTTCACCAGACTATACTATACACGCCGAACTGGCGCACAACCTAAGAACCTTCCGGCCGTAGGCCGGTCAAACTTGAGAACCTTTTCCCCTCACAACCCTTTTACACAACCCTGCCGCGTCAGCGGCAGCCCCTGCGGCGAAGCCGCCCCCTTTTTTATTCCTGAGATACCCTTTCCCTCAAAAGGACTATGTTATCAGAGAGAGCTGATGGAGCTCCGAAGGGACATTCCTTTCCTCCTGCCAGGCGCATTCCTTATAAGGAACAGGGGAAATGGAAAGAACTTCTCATGAATCAGCTCTCTCTTCGGTACCGACAACTCAAAAAACTCCTGATGAAAGACCTGTTAGAACTCTCGGTGGCAATATAGCGTGCTTTTTCTTCTTTGACGACACAGACATTCCGCTTCGGCGGCTACCCCTGGCCGATTCACTGAAGAAGGCGACCTTGACGCCCTACCGCGCATCAGCATGGGATGAATCAGGAGTTTTTTGCTGTTAAGGAAGCACTGATTAAATTGTTATCGAATTTCATTCTTGCATTTTTATTCAATGCGAGGAATAAGCCGACGCGAATAGCGAGCTATTTAAGGAGGCTTATGACGAAGCATTGGATAAAAATACATATGAAATTCGATTCTTCGAATTAATCAGTGCTTCCTTAAAAAAAACAGGCCCGGCGCTTTTTGCGCCGGGCCTGTTTCACGTGAAACAATTTTTGGGTGAGTGAGAAGGAAGGATGGTGTGATAGTTTCCCAAAATTCTCCCGCTCTCTAAGAAAATGGAATCCTTATAAATTTACCTTTTCCATTTCCTGTGGTATAATGGGCATAGAAAGAGACAGCTGGCATCCTCGGCAGGAAAACGGCTCTCTCAGATGATTAGTATTTGAAAGGAGCCTTCCCAGCCATGGGAGGCTTTTTTCAATTGCTACTTTTTAACAAGTGCAATGATGGCGACCACCAGGGCCGCGAAGTTAATCATGACCATAAAGGCCTGATATAAGTCTTGGCTCATAGTGAATCACCCCCTCTTACCAAAAGTAAGAGAAAGCCATGCCAGCTGCCTTATGTCAATATTATCATGTACTTTAAAGTTTTGGCAAATATTTTTCCTCAAAACGGTTATAAACGATTCAATCATCACATCCACAACAACCGTTCTAAATAGGGGCTTTACAAAGCTGAAGTGAGTCCATAAAAGGGCTTGGTTTTTAGTTGGTCGAACGATCATTTTTCGCCTGCGCCCCAGTATAACGGTGCAAGAAATCCCGTAACGCTGTCTTTATATTCATCGCCGCCTTTGGCAGCGATACCACAACCCTCAGCGGCCAATGGCCGCTGTCAAACTTTAGAACCTTAAGAACCCTCGGCCCAAAGGGCCGTCAACCGTCCTCTTTGAACCTGCGGCGGCGAAGCCGCCGCTCTAGTCCCATTTCTTCTGGGGCATTTTCTTCAGCATATCCTCTGCTTCTTTTTCCGTAATGGTATCCAGGGGCCGGTGGAGGAGGAGAGCAAGGAGTTTTCTTTTTTCTTCCGATGCTGCCTGTTTATGGAAGATCTTTTCTTTGGCCCGGTGGATGAGGATGTCCCGGGCTTCTTCGTACATGCTGTATTCACAGGGGAGGATGGCGCGCACCTGCTGGTAGGTGTAGTGGGGATTGGCCTTGAGGAGGAGGGTGACCTTGTTCTGCTTCGTCTTTTTCAGCTTCCGCCGGCAGGCGGGGCAGAGGGGGTCCTCCGGCGGGCAGAGGCTGCCGCAGAGGGCGCAGGGGTGGTAGCCGCCGGCCAGTTCACCTTTCCTGATTTTCAGCACTTCTTCCATCATTTCCGCAAAGGGAGGCCGAAGGGCCTCTTTTTTTACGTGGCTTCCCACCCAGTTTTGGATCCAGCCTTTTTCTTCCTCTGTGAGGCTCTGGCTGTACATTTTCTGTTCCTTTTCAATGGCCCGGTTTACCGGAGCCAGGGTGGTGAAGGGCTTGTAGGGCTTTTTGGGGGAGCCGGAAAGAAATCGGATGTCCGTGAAATAGCGTCCGATTTCATCTTTGGCAAGGGCTTTCAGAATGTCGGCCTTCATCATGAAAAGCTGCTGGAGGAAGGTGGAGTTGGTGACCCGGACGAAGAGGAGGGGGCCCTTGCAGCCGGTGATATAGGATTCCTCTGCCATGAGGTCCCCTACGATTTTCGGCCACCTTTTCTGGAAAAGGTAAAACTGGAAACCCTTATTTCCAAAAAGTTTCTGCCGCACGTCGGAGCCGGCGAAAACGCCGGCAATGCTTTCCATGGTGCGGTACCTTTTTCCCTCGGGCTTTTTGTCTTCTTCCATGGTGATCCCTCCTTTTCTCTTATTATACTATAAGCGGTCATAGAAATTCTTTTTATGACGGCCAGGGGAAATATGTTTTATAATAAAGAGAGATTTTAATGAACAGGAGGATGAAGCTATGGATGAAATCAAGGATGGTAAAGTGAATATTGACCGGTACCGGGTCAAGGAAGGGGCTAAAGTCAGCCTGAAGAAATGTTCCACTGCCTGTGATGTGGCTATTGACAAGGCAAAGGTAAAGTCCCTCTATTTTCCCGAAACCATTGAGAAAATGAAGGATCTGCAGGAAAAGCTCTATGCCCAGAATACCTACGGACTCATTATCGTGCTCCAGGCCATGGACGCCGCCGGCAAGGACGGCACGGTGAACCATGTCTTCGCCAACCTGGATCCCGGCGGCGTGAAGGTGGTGTCCTTCAAGCAGCCAACCTCCGAAGAAAAGGATCACGACTACATGTGGCGCATCAATAAGGCCCTGCCGGAGCGGGGAGACATCGGCATTTTCAACCGTTCCCAGTATGAGGACGTCATCGTCACCCGCATTCACGACCTCATTCATAAGGGCCAGCTGCCGCAGGACCTGATTCACAAGGACATCTGGGAAGAAAGATACGAGCAGATTAACAACTGGGAAAAATACCTTTACCAGAACGGTTTCCAGATGGTGAAGATTTTCCTCCACGTATCGAAGAAGGAACAGCAGCGCCGCCTCATGGACCGTATCATCAACCAGCAGAAGAACTGGAAATTCTCCATGTCCGACATGAACGAAAGACAGTACTGGGACAGGTACCAGGAACTTTACGAGGAAATGATTTCCAAAACCTCCAAGGACATCTCCCCCTGGTACATCGTTCCGGCGGACAACAAATGGTACACCCGCTACGTGGTGGCCCTCATCACCCTGCAGGCACTGAAAAAAATCAATCCCCAGTTCCCGAAACTGGCGCCGGATGTGGCGGCCCAGCTGGAACAGTTCAAGAAGCTCATTTCCGAAGTGGATATTAAATCCCTGGAAGAAATCAAGAATTCCATAGAGAAGGAATAGGCTGTCCGCTGTCCGCTATCCGCTGTCCGCTTACCGTCTGTTACCTTCTCGCCTCCCACAGTCATCCTGAGCGGTAGCGAAGGATCTCGGTACATGGAGATAGTGACTCAAGGCTGATAAATACCAGTCGGCGGTAAGGGGTGCATTCTTCAGAGCAAGGGGCGCCCGCCTGCGGCGGAGGGGCGACAGCCCGGCGCTTGCGCGCGGGCTGAAGGTTGTGTTCGCTTCGCTCAGGGGGCTTAGAAAGGGATGTCCGCTTACCGCTTACTGTCTGTTACCTTCCCGCCGACCGGTATTTACTACCGTCTGTCTCATATGCGGTGTATACCGAGATTCTTCGCCTGCGGCTCAGAATGACTGTGCGGGGCGGAAAATCCCGTAACGCCAACTATAAATTGCGGCGCCAGCCGCCACCACAACCCTCGGCCCGAAGGGCCGTCAAACCTAAGAACCTTAAGAACCTTCGGCCCGTCAGGGTCGTCAACCCTCACGACTAAAGGGCGTGTCCAATCTGCATCGTACTATTTCAAGGAGAGAACTATCATGGAAAATCGGGGAAATCGGGAAGATGTGCCGGAGAAGACATATGACGGCAATGTAAAAATCGATATTGACCGCTATCGGGCGGAGGAAGGGGAGAAAATCAATCTGAAGAAATTCCCCACTGCCTGCGATACGGATGTAGACAAGGAATCGGTGAAAATGAGCGCCTTTCCCAAAGCCCTGGAGGAGCTGAGCCTGCTGCAGGCCAAGCTCTATGCCCAGAGTACCTACGGCCTCATCATCGTGCTTCAGGCCATGGACGCCGCCGGCAAGGACGGCACCATCCGCCATGTTTTTTCCCATCTGGATCCCAATGGCGTGCACGTGGTGTCCTTCAAGCAGCCCACCACCGAAGAAAAGGATCACGACTACATGTGGCGCATTAACAAAGCCCTGCCCCGGCGGGGGGACATCGGCATTTTCAACCGCTCCCACTACGAAGACGTGGTGGTGACAAGGGTGCATGACCTCATCAGCCAGGACAAGCTGCCGAAGAACCTGATTACCAAGAACATCTGGGACATCCGCTACCGCCAGATCCGGGACTGGGAAAGGTACCTGGGGGAAAACGGATTTCACATGATTAAAATCTTCCTCCATGTGTCGAAAAACGAACAGCGGGACCGCCTGGCCCAGCGGATTCTGAATAAAAAGAAAAACTGGAAATTTTCCATGGCCGATATTAACGAAAGACGGTACTGGGACCGGTACCAGGAACTCTACGGCGAAATGATTTCCGCCACCTCCACCAGGGAAGCACCCTGGTACATCGTGCCGGCGGATAATAAATGGTACACCCGCTACGTAGTCTCCCAGATCGTCATCAAGGCACTGAAGGACATTGCGCCGAAATTTCCCGAAATGTCCAAAGAAATCAAAGACCAGCTGGAAGAATTCAGGAAACTCATCGAAAGCGGCAACGTGGGCATGATCGAAGAAATGGAAGATGTGCTGCCAAGGTAGTTTCCTGCCGGTAAGAAATACTACTGCGTATCATCTCGATAGGAAACTTTTTTCAAATAGTTTCCTGTCGGTAAGAAACAACACTGCGTTTCAACTCAGTAGGAAACCTTTTGCGAATAGTTTCCTGTCGGTAAGAATCACCATTGCGTATCACCTCAATAGGAAACCTTTTGCGAATAGTTTCCTGTCGGTAAGAAAAACCAATGCGTGTCATCTCAATAGGAAACCTTTCGCGAATAGTTTCCTGGCGGTAAGAAACAGCACAGCGTATCACCTCAATAGGAAACCTTTCGTGAATAGTTTCTTGCCGGCAAGAAACACAGCAGCGTGTCACCACAATAGGAAACTATTCGCCAACAGTTTCCTGTCGGTAAGAAATACCACAGCGTGTCACCACAATAGGAAACCATTCGCCAACAGTTTCCTGTCGATATTGATTCCAGTGGTGTCATGCCGAGTAGGAAACCATATGGTATAATATCCATAAGACTGAACACATAAAGCGTAAATTCGTGAGGTGAATATGATGAAAAAAATACTTCTTATGCTGGCCCTGGCGGCTTCCATTTCCGGCGCGGCCTATGCGTCTCCCCAGACTTCCTTTAAGAAGGGAGAAACGGAAGTGAATGTGGGCATGTGGGACTCCTCCGCCCATTCCAATGGCTATAAATCCGACGGAGAATGGAATTTCCTGGGCGGACTGACCTATGGCATTAACGACCGCTGGGCTGCCCAGTACCAGTATACCGGCCTTCATACGGACCATACCAATGGCAATATGAATGAAATCAATGCTCTTTACTCCCTGCATCCCCAGGTAGCTGCCTTTGCAGGGTGGAACCGCATTGCCATGAAGGACTTCCCCAGCGGCGTTTTCGGTTCCTCCGATACCACCAATAACATTGCCCAGCTTGGCATCGTGGCCCGCCAGCCGGTGAACGATGTGGTGGATGTATATGCCAAAGGCGCCGTAGGCACCGAATCCACCTCCCTGTGGGAAGCAGGGGTGAACCTGGCAGTGGACAAGAACGTGGACCTCAATGCCGGCTACCATTACCTCAACACCCGCGGTGACGATGACCACAACGTGTCCTACAAAGGCTTCATGGCCGGCCTGTCCTACCGCTTCGGCGGCAGCGATGCAGCAGCCTTTACGGAAACGGAAGATAAGAACTACGATTTCGAAGAAGATACAGCTCCCTCCACCGTTACCATCCAGCCCTCCGCCGGCAAGGCGGATCCGGTGGACGTACCGGCAGATACACCGGTAAAGGCACCGGAAAATGACTACTACTTCAACAGCATCCATTTCAAGAGCGACTCCGCCGCCATTGATGATGCCCAGAAGGTGAACCTGGAAGCCTTCATTAAAAAGGCCAAGGAAACAGGCCACACCTTCAAACTCGTAGGCCGGGCTGATGCCACCGGCAGTGCGGACTATAACAAAGACCTCTCTGCCCGCCGCATTGACAGCGTGAAACAGTACGCTGTAGATCACGGCGTGGACGCCTCCAAACTGGTGGCCATGGTGAAAGGCGCAGAAGATGGAAGCGGAGCCGAAGGACGGCGCGTGGATATTTTCGAACATAAATAATCAGGAAATGAAAAAACCCTGTGAAATCAAATGGTTTCACAGGGTTTTTTGCGTTTTCAAAATGGCGGGGGAATAGATTCCCCAAATGAAAGGTTCTTAAGTTGGACGTGCCCTATGGGCCCGAGGGTTCGGAGGTTTGACACGCCTGCGCGTGAGGGTTGTGGTATCGCCCTTGCGGGCGATGAAGTATATATTCCGCCTTCGGCGGCATGGGTTCATTGCGCTTCCCTGGCAGCTCCCTTTGGTGCCTGCTTGTGATAGATGATTCTGCAGGGAATTATAGAAATGATGATTCTGCCACCCGGATGGTGGGAAGTCCGGCGCAGCCGGATAGGGGGGAGGCGCGGCAGCGCCTGACTACGAATCCGGTTTCATGGCGGATATGTCTTTTTTTAACCTGAGCTGCCTGAGCCGCCTAAGGCGGTATATATACTTTGCCGCGTTAGCGGCACTCCATAACCCTCAGCGGCCAAAGACGCTGTCAAACCTGAGAACCTGACCGCCCAGCGGGCCGGAGGGTATGTTGAACCTTTTCTCTCACAACCCTTCTACACAACCCTTTTATACAACCTGCAGCGTCAGCCGCGCCCCCTTCGTCATCCTATATATATTACATCAAAAGCGGCAGCAGCCCCGCCGGCGACGACACCATCACCTCTGCGTCGTGGGCCCGGAGGAAGGAACGGGTGCGGAAGCCCCAGCTTACGGAAATGCAGGGAAGGCCTGCATTTTTGGCCGTTTCTATATCCACCTCCGAATCGCCGATGTAAACAGCCTCTGCCGGCGGGACATGGAAATCCTTCAGGATTTCCAACACCATATCCGGCGCCGGCTTGCGCCGGATTTCTTTGTGATTTCCCATGGCTTTATCAAAAAGGCGGGGAAAGAGGCTTTCCGCCAGAACCTGCACGTCCCGGTCATCCTTATTGGACGCCACGGCCGTTAAAACGCCATGGCTCCGAAGGGCGGAAAGCACCTCCGGTATGCCTTCATAGGGCGCCGTCTTTTCGCGGCAGTGGGCGGCGTAGCGGGGGACGAAGAAACTTTTCAAAGTCTCTACGTCCTTTTCCGAAAAATGATAGCAGGAAAAGGGGATGGAACTTCCGATATACTCCAGATTCTCCTCCGGGCAGCCGCCCTCCAGGGCCAGTACCTTCTCCATATCCGCGTCAATGCCGCAGCCGAAGCAGAGCTTGATTGACTCCTCTGTGAAATCATGACACCGCCCCATTTTCGCCAGGGCATAATTGGAAGCGGCGGTGAGGTCGCCGATGGTATTTAAAATGGTACCGTCCATATCAAAAATGACTGCTTTGTACATGGGATACTCCTTTGTAAATTAGTGAGCTGGTGGGCTGGTGAGCTGGTGAGACAGTGAGACAGTGGGACAGTGAGACAGTGAGACAGTGGGACAGTGGGAGCGTTTGTCCGCTAACCGCTGTCCGCGTTTCCGGCGGGAAGGAAATCCTGTAACACCGCCGACAGGCGGCATTATAAACTCCATTGCCCGAAGGGCAATCCACAACCTTCGGGCCGCAGGCCCGTCAAACCTAAGAACCCTAAGAACCTTCGGGGCCGACAGGCACCGTCAATCTTCCTCTTTCACAACCCTTCTACACAACCTGCGGCGTCAGCCGCGCCCCTTTTTTTATTGCGGCGAAGCCGCCACCACAACCCTCGGCCTTTAGGGCCGTCAAACTTAAGAACCTTAAGAACCCTCGCCCGCGGAGCGGGCGTCCCCCTTTGGTGCCTGCGGCACCACCTTTCCCCCGCAAGCGGGGGCACAATAGGGAGGGGCGGCCCCTGTATTTCCATTATACCTTTTTCCTCTGCAAAAGAAAAAAATGGTTATGAAAAGTCATTTTTTTCTGTTCATAGACAACCTGTTCTGCTATAATGCTTTTGTAAAAAGCTTTTGAAGATTCAGTAGGAAAGAAGGAAATCAGGATGAATCTTACAACCATGCATGCAGTGATTATCCTCTTCACTGTGGCCCTGGTCATCGGCATCGGGATTTACCATTCCCGGTCCATTTCATCGGCCGCCGGTTACAGTGTAGGCGGCAGGAGCGCAGGAGTTCCCCTGGTGGCAGGGAGTATTGCCGGTACGGTGGTAGGCGGCGGCGCCACCATCGGTACGGCGCAGCTGGCTTTCAGTTTCGGTCTGTCGGCCTGGTGGTTTACGCTGGGAAGCGGCATTGCTTTTATCATTATGGGACTCTTTTATGCCCGCCGCATGCGGGGCACGGGGCTGGAGACCATTCCCCAGTTTCTGTCCCTGAATTACGGAAAGAAGGCGGAGGAGCTGTCTTCCGTGATTTCTTCCATAGGCATTCTTTTCTCTGCCGTGGCCAGCTGTCTGCCGGGCATTGAAATCATTTCCAGCCTGTCGGGGCTGGATCCCATGGTTTCTTCGGTGCTCCTCATTGTCATGGTTATCGGCTATACCTTCTTCGGCGGCATGAAGAGTGCAGCGGTGGGGGGCATTATGAAAATGGCCATTATCTGGGTGTCCCTGTTCGTGGCAGGCTTTGAGGCTTTCCAGATGCTTCACGGTTCTCCGGCCTGGGCGGCCCTGCCGGAGAGGGAGCTCGATCTTTTCGGACGGGGCTTTGAGCCTTCCATGGCCAATCTCTTTTCCGTCATAGTAGGTGTTCTCTGCACCCAGACCTATATCCAGTGTATTTTCTCCGCCAGCACGCCGGTGACGGCGGCCTTCGGCTGTTTCACGGCGGCCCTCATCGTTATTCCGGTAGGCCTCCCCAGTGTGGCCATCGGCATGTACATGCACGCCTTTGATCCCAACGTATCGCCTATTCTGGTGCTGCCGGCCTACCTCATCAACCACACGTCCACCCTTATCGGCGGCCTGGCCATGGGCGGCATTCTTCTTTCCCTCATCGGCAGTATCGGCGGCTTGTCCCTGGGAATCGGCACCATGATTTCCCATGATATCATCATGCCCATAACCAAAATCACGGACGACCTGAAGCTTTTGAAGGTGACGAAAATGACGGTGCTGGCCGTCATGGCGCTGGCCTGCGTCATTTCCATTGCCAACCGGGGGTCGGAAGTGCTTTTCTGGAACTACCTCTCCATGGCCCTTCGCGGCGGCGGTATCTTCATCCCCTTCACCATAGCCGTCTTCCTTCCGGGACACCTGACCAAAACCTGGGCGGTTATTTCCATGGCAGGAAGCACCCTGGCCGCCCTTCTGGCGGCGCTTCTCCGCCTCCCCATGGATCCCCTCTTCGTAGGGCTCATAGCCAGTGTGGTTCTGATTCTTCCGGGCATCCGGGTGAAGAAGATACCCGGGACGAAGGACTATGGGCTGTAGAGTCATTGGCTGTGGGCAGCTGTATTCCCGAAGGTTGACGCCCGCTTTCGCGGGCGAGGGTTGATGGCGCCGCCGGGCTTGCGCCCTGGGCGCCAAGGGTTCTGTCCGGGACCGGCTGACGCCTCCCGGACAGTTTGAGGGCCTGCCGGCCCAGGGTAGTTATATAGTACGCTGTGTGCGTATTCCGCATGGAATACGCAAGTCGGGCGAAGTTGGCCTCTAGCCTGCCCAATAGGAGGCCTTCCTTTTAATCGCCTGACCGATTGGCGAGGTGGGCGCCTGTCGGCGCCAGTATAATCCGCCTGTCGGCGGATGTGACTGAGTTCCATGCAAGTTAATGCCGCGAAGCGGCATATAAAATGGCGCCCGCAGGGGCGCCGTACCTCCCTAGCGGAGTGGTACTTCATAACTCCCGAGGGCGGAGCCCTCAGAACCGGTTCGGAAGGCGAAGCCGATTCCGGACCGAACCCTTGGCCCGGCGCACCAGCGCACGGGCCATCAACCCTCACGCCCGCAAGGGCGTGTCAACCTTCGGGAATACAGCTGCCGGTCGTTAGTGCCACAACTGCACGCAATAAAAAAATTCCCGGATTTCTCCGAGGATTTTTTCATTGGTTTCAGGCTTCGATATCCACAGTATCCGGACGACCTGCATCGTCGAGACCGAGATAAGCCACTTCTCTTACATGTCCGTCATAAGTGAGGGTTACATGATAATGGAAAGTCTGGCCGTCGAAAATTTCATCGCCCAGCTGGATAGCTGTGGTGTAGCTGTCCGGACGATATTCTCTGACTGTGTCGCCAACTACCGGGAACTGCAGGAAAATGTATTCCGCACCCTGGTATGTTACGCTGCCGTAAACACGCTTCAGATCTGCTACAGCGTATTTATCCACGCCGCAAACAACAATACTTTTTTCAGTTACTTCTGCCATGTTTATCACCTCTACCACCTATTTATAGCAACGAACGATTGCTATTTCCTTATATAGTTTACCACTTTTTCATGATAAACAGAAGATTCATAAGGGAAATATTTTATATTTTTTGCAGGAAATGAAATTTGATAATTTTATGCATCGTTTATAACGGGGATGAAAGAAAGGTCACCATGAAAAAAATTCCCGAAAAGGGAATTTTTCAGCGGGCCTCCTGCCTTTCGGAAGGAGCTGTCTGATGGGCATGATGGCCGTCGCAGACGCAGTGCAGCTTGTTTTTGAAAATTTCTCCCATAATGGTATAGAAATCCCGAAGGGCCGCAGGGTTGAGGGAATAAAAAATATTCTTCCCGTCCCTCCTGTCGATAATAAGGCCCGACTCCACCAGCACCTTCATGTCATGGGAGAGGGTGGGCTGGGTAATGGCAAAGGCCTTCTGCAGCCCGCAGGCGCACTGCTCCCTGCAGGACAGCATGTCCACGATTTTCAGCCTTTTGGGGTCGGAAATGGCTTTCAGGATTTTGGCGGTATCAATGTAAATCTTTTCCATATGCAGTCTAAACTCCTGTGTCAAATAGAATTATTTCTATAAAGAGAGTATCAAAGATGGAAGAGTTTGTCAAATGTTGGGATGAGGGTTCCTTTGGTAAGAAACACTACTGTGTGTCAACTCAGTATGAAACTTTAAGCGAATGGTTTCCTGTCGGCAAGAAACACTACTGCGTGTCATCTCAATAGGAAACCTTTTGCGAATAGTTTCCTGTCGGTAAGAAGCACCAGTGTGTGTCAACTCAATAGGAAACTTTTCGCAAATAGTTTCCTGTCGGTATGAAACACCATAGCGTGTCAACTCAATAGGAAACTTTTCGCAAATAGTTTCCTGTCGGTAAGAAACACCACAGTGTGTCAACCCAGTAGGAAACTTTAAGCGAATAGTTTCCTGCCGGTAAGAAACACCACAGTGTGTCAACCCAGTAGGAAACCCTTCGCGAATAGTTT
>NZ_CALGPS010000018.1 GCF_937959425.1 uncultured Dialister sp. | reverse complement strand
GCCTTCCCCCGCTCCCATGCCCCGCCCTGTGGCAGAGCCCGTTCCTGCAGCCATTCCAACGCAGCCTTCACCAGCCGCGGATATGCCTCCTGCGGAAAACAGAAGGCCTGTTCTCCGCCCATCGCCTGCCCCGAATCCTGTTCCCGCTCCAGCCCCCATGCCCAGGCCTTCTCCCCGTCCTGCCGCACCGGCTGCCCAAGCGCCCGGAGCGGACGGCGAACTTATGGATCCCAAAACCTATCCGGCCCTGTGGCAGAAGGTGCTTTCCTATTTCATGTCCATCCGGCGTATCGATGTCTTCACCTGCCTCAGGAAGAGCACCCTCATTTACTGCACTAAAAACAGGGCCATCGTTTCTGCGCCCCAGCAGTTCCTGGTGGCTGCGGGCAATAATAAGTCCTACCAGAAAGTGGCTGCGGAAGCTTTCGCCAAAGTGACCGGTTTCCCCATCCAGCTTCACACGGTGCTGAAGGGCGGCGAGGAAGAAGCCTCTGCCTTTGCCCTTCTGAAGTCCGCCATGGAAAGAGGGCCCGCAGCGCCTGCTCCAAAAACCGATGACTACCGTCTTGTTTCCAGAGACAGCATTCCTGAAACTGACAGGAACGATCCATCTTTAAACGAAGCCTTGAAAATCATGAGCGACTGTGATATATATGAAAAGACTGAATCATGAAATAAAAGAATTGATTCACCATGTATCCATTCCAATAGAAAACCTTAAGGAGGAACCATTATGTTTGGAAATAAAGCCCAGATGCAGAATATGCTGAAAAAAGCAAGAAAGATGCAGGAAGAACTGCAGAAGAAACAGGAAGAACTGAAGAAGCAGACCGTAGACGTATCTGTAGGCGGCGGCGCCGTATCCCTCACCATGAACGGCGAAAAACAGATTACCGCCCTGAAGATTGCAAAAGATGCCATTGATCCGGAAGATCCGGAAATGCTGGAAGACCTCATCACCACCGCTGTCAATGAAGCAGGTAAAAAGGCTGATGAAATGGTACAGAAGAGCATGAGCCAGGTCACCGGAGGCCTGGGCCTTCCCGGCGGCATGTTCTAATGAATAAAGAACTGGAAGAAGTGGCCCTGCAGTTTCGCAAACTGCCGGGCATCGGCGTGAAAAGCGCCAGGCGGCTGGCCTATTTCATGCTGGAACGTCCCCAGGATGAGGTGAATGTGTTCCTGGATACCATCCGCAATGCCAGAAGCAAAGTATGCTACTGCTCCACCTGCTGCAATCTTTCCACTTCCGACCCCTGCGAAATCTGCAGCGACGAACGGAGAGACCATTCCGTCATCTGCGTGGTGGAACAGCCCCAGGATGTGACCGCCATGGAACAGAGCCAGGAATATCACGGTCTGTACCATGTGCTGCACGGCGTCCTCTCCCCCCTTGACGGCGTGGGCCCGGACCAGCTGAAAATCAAAGAGCTTCTGAAACGGCTGGAAAGCAGCGAAGTCAAAGAAGTGATTATTGCCACAGATCCCGACACCGAAGGCGAAGCCACTGCCTACTACCTGTCCCGGCTCATCAAGCCCGCAGGCATTAAAGTGACCCGCATCGGCCGGGGCATCCCCGCCGGCGGTGCCGTAGGCTATACAGACGGCATTACCCTGGCGGGAGCTGTGGAAAATAGAAAGGAAATCTGATTTTTATGATTGAATCCTTAGGCGCTTTAGGCGGCTATGGCATTACCAGTGTTATCGTCATCGTCATCGCCTTTTTCCTCTTCGCCCGATTCGTGAAGAAAATCATCGGAAATATCATTATGGGCGGCCTTCTCTTCTGGCTGCTGAATACAGTAGGTATCACCCATATGACCCTCACCACCATGCACGGCATCGTGGTAGCCCTCTTCGGAGTACCCGGTACCATCGTGCTGGCCCTTCTGAATCTGGTGGGATAAGGGTAAATCAAAAGGGACTGTGAAAAAATGAGAATCATTTCTTCGCAGTCCTTTTTTCTGTGCGCTGCTGCCCCACTGTCATTTCGACGGTCGGAAGCTAAGTGGAGAAATCTCACGCCGAGGTGGGACAAGCCCATGAATGGCACCGATACCCCCCCGCCCCACTGTCATTTCGACCGCAGTGGAGAAATCTCACGCCGGAATGGTGGAGGCAGCCTTGTGGCAGGAAATCTCGGGGCTCAGAGCCTCAATAGATTTCATATACCTTTACCTTCATACCGACACGCAGCCCCGCTCGAGATGACCGCAGGCAGCATGCCATCACTTTGATGAATTTCAAAGTATGTAAGCGCAGAAAAAGGAACTGTAAAGAAATACCATTGATTTCTTCACAGTTCCTTTTTATATTTCTTCTATCCTGTTGTTTCCGGAGTATCAGTTTTCCGTCTTTGCCACCAGTTCATCCCACTTTTCATAGAGTTTATCCAGCTTCTTTTTCGTTTCTTCATACTCCCTGGCCAGTTCTTCATAATTGTCGGGGTTCATGCTCATCTGGACGGTGTACATTTTCATGGTGGCTTCCAGCCTTCCGATTTCCATTTCCACATGGTTCAGCTTGGACACATCTGCCGGAGATGCTTCCGTTTTCGTCTGGTGCTGTCTTTCCTGCTGCTGCACCTTCGCCTTATCTTCTTCCGGTTCTTCGGAAGTTTCGCCGCTCCTGTCCTTTTCGAAGGCTTCCAGATCCTTCTTCTTTTCCTTGTAGTAGCTGTAGTTGCCCAGGTACTCTGTGAGTCTGCCATGATCCAGCTCCAGAATCCGGTCTGCCACCTTGTCCAGGAAGTAGCGGTCATGGGACACGATGAGGCAGGTGCCGCCAAAGGCCTGGATGGCATCTTCCATGATTTCCCTGGTGGGGATGTCAAGGTGGTTGGTCGGTTCATCGAGGATGAGGAAATTCGGTTTTTCCAGGAAAAGGCAGAGCAGGGACAGGCGAGCCTTTTCGCCGCCGGAAAGCATGCCCACGTTTTTGAATACGTCATCTCCTCGGAAAAGGAACATGCCCAGGATATTCCGGGCTTCCTTTTCACCGAAATTGAAAGTATCCCGCACCTCGTCCAGCACGGTAAGCTTGGGATGGAGCCGTTCCTGTTCCTGGGAATAGTATCCCATTTTCACATTGTTCCCCATCTGGATAAAGCCTGCATCCGGCTTCTTTTCGCCAGTAATAAGCTTCAGTATGGTGGTCTTTCCTGCGCCGTTGGGGCCGATGAGACCCACGGTCTCTCCTTTTTTGATATGGATGGTGAGGTCTTTGAAAAGCACGTGGTGATCATAGGAGCCTTCCACCCGCAGTACATCCAGTACTTTGTCGGCACATTCCTGGGGCGGGTCGAAATGGAAACGAAGGGATGCCTGATGCACCGGCTTTTCCAGCCGCACCAGACGGTTCAGCTGGGACTGGCGGCCTCTGGCCTGCTTGGCCTTGATGCCGGCCTTGTAGCGGCGGATGTATTCTTCCGTTTCCTTAATATGCTCCTGCTGCTTATCATAGGCTTTCTCATAGGCCCTATCCTGGTTTTCCTTGGTTTCCATATATCTGGTATATCCGCCGCGGAAGGTACGGATATGGTGATTTTCCAAATCAATGATACCGGTAGCCGCCCCATCCAGGAAATAGCGGTCATGGGAAATCATAAGGATTCCGCCTTTATAGGAGCGCAGATATTCTTCCAGCCACTCCAGCATATTCATGTCCAGATGGTTGGTCGGTTCATCCAGAAGGAGGAAATCGGGATGGCGCACGAAGGCTGCGGCCAGGTTGATTCTTACCTTCTGCCCGCCGGAAAAGGAGTGGATATCCCTGTCCCAGTCTTCATCGGAGAAACCCAGGCCGGTCAGGATTTTCCGGGTGGTGGACTCATAATCGTAGCCGCCCAGGAATTCGAAGCGGGCTTCCGCCTTGCCGTAAGCTTCCACCAGCTTTTCATCGCTTTTCTGCTTTTCCAGCTCCCTGGCCAGATGTTCCATTTTATCTTTATAATAAAGCACATCCTTCCAGGCCTCTTCCATTTCTTCCCGGATGGTATGGCTGGTATAGTTGAAGTCCTGCCGGAGGTACCCGATAATGGCGCCGTCACTGGCTTTCACCGAGCCCTTATCGGCCTCCTCAGTCCCCATAATGCACTTTAAAAGGGTAGTCTTGCCGGCGCCGTTGGCGCCTACCAGGCCTACTCTCTCTCCGCTCCTTACTTCAAAGGAGACGTTTTCAAAAACTGTTTTGATGCCAAAGGATTTTGATAATCCGCTGATTTTTAAAACTGCCATTTCGTTCTCACTTATACTTACAAAAAAGGTGCAAAGGGTTGTGGAAAAGGTTCTTAAGATTGACGGAGCTTACGCCCCGAAGGTTCTTAGGTTTGACAGCGGCCTTTGGCCGCTGAGGGTTGTGGTATCGCCGCTTCGCGGCGGAGGATAACGGGGTTTTCGCAGAGCAGGGGCCTGATGACACATTCGTAAAATGCCGCCTGCGGCGGCGCCTTAGCTGCGCAAAGGCCTATCCTCAGCCCTGCCCCCCCAGCTCCATTCCGGTCGGGCAAACAAAAGGAAGGAGCCTAACGTTACGTTCTTACCCTTTGTGTCACCAGTGCTGCATGACGTAGTGCCGGAGGGACAGCGTCGCCCGAGAATTCTGACATCTGACGTCTGACGTCTGACGTCTTTCGTCTTTCTGCTTTTGGGAATACCACTCAGCCCCGGCACCATACGGTCAACCGCCATCTACCTTCTATCTTCCAACATCTTACTTCACAATATCCGCTTTAATGACGATAACGATTTCCGATTCATCGGTGGTGGTGCTGTGGCTCTGGAAGAGCCGGCCCAGGAGGGGGATATCTCCCAGAATGGGCACTTTTCTCATGGTCTTGGCCTGCTCCTTGTCAATGAGGCCTCCGATGGTGATCATATCGCCGGACTTCAGCCTCACCATGGTATTGGCGGAGCGGGTAATGATACGGTAAGCTTTCATTTCCGGCACCAGGTAGGGCGTAGAGACTTCGGCATGCACATCGGCGGTGATTTCATTATTTCGGCTTATAATGGGCGTATAGGTGAGCTTGATGCCTGCGTCCTTATACTCCGTAGCCGTAGTTTTCACACCGTTTTCCATGTGCTCCACAATCACCGGGATTTTGCTGCCGATGAGGATTTCCGCTTTCCTGCCGTTCATGGTGGCCACACTGGGGCGGGCCAGTACTTTCGCCTTTCCTTTGGTCACCAGGGCATTCAGTTTGGCCTGGAAGAAGAAGGTATAGGGGTGGCCTGCCAGGGAGCGGCCGTAGGAAATACCGGCGTACCCTTCAGGTATGGTAACGTCCCAGCCGTTTCTTTCTATGTTTCTTATCCGGGGATTTCCATCGCTGTCATAGAGCACATTGCCGCTGTCGTCAGTCACGTAGCGCTGTTCGCTCCAGCTGTCCCGGTCGTAGGATGCACTGCTGGTGAGACTTTTGAAATCCCAGTCAATGCCCAGGTCTTTGGCGTAGGTTTTATTCACCGCCACCACTTCTGCCTCTACCTTCACCTGCTTTTCCGGCACGTCCAGCTCTCTGACGATACTTTCCGCCGCCATGAGCTCCTGGGGCGTGCCGCTCACAATGACCGTATTGGAAGAGGGGCTGAAGGTGACTTTTTCCTTTTCTGTCACCTTTTTAAGGGCACTGGCCGCTTCTGCCGCATTGGCGTAGTTCAAGCGGAAAGCGCGGGTAGAAACAGCCGCATTCTTCTCCAGTTTTCCATTGAAAACGATAAGGGTGGAGCCTTCCATGCGGGAAGAAAGGCCGCAGGAAGCCAGGATAGAGGTCAGCGCTTCCTCCGGCGTCACATGGTCCAGACTGGCAGTCACCGTTTCAGAGAAATCTCCGGAAAATACCAGGTTCTTTCCTGTCATTTCCGCCAGGGAACGGATAACCTCCCTGGCTGGCGCGCCGTTCACATGAAGGCTGAAATTTCTTTCCGCCTCGGGCCTGTGGATTTCCACAGCCGGCGTGTCTTCCTTTTCCGCCGGCTGCATGCCCCGGTTCAGCTCCTGCACCACCATTTCATGAACTGAACCATCAAGGTTCTCTTTTTGTGCCTCTGCAGTTAAAGGAAGGCACACTAAAAGGGCAAAGCCTAAGAAAAGCCCCGCCCCTTTTGTCAGCGAAGGCGAAGCGTGAGGGTGCTTTCTCCGGAAACCAGGGTCACGCTTTTGTCCTGAATGTCCTGTACGTCCCATAGGCCTGCCCGCTCTCCTTCCTTTACAGACACTGACGCGCCGTCCACTGCCAGTATGGCCCTGCGGTCAGACTGGTAGCTCATAATCCCCTTCAAGACCGGCACACCGGTGCTTCTTCTTTTCTCTGTCTTCCCCTCGCTGGGGAGAGGTACCGTTTCCGGAGCAGGGGATACTTCTTTGGGTATGGTGGGCAGAGGTTCCATTTTGTTCTCGCCGGCCCAGGCCTCTGCATGGAATGGATCCGGCAGAGGCTTTCCCCGACGATGGAGGGCCGCATCATATTTCATAGAGGTTCCTTCCTCCTTTTCAGGAAGCACCTCCACCGGTGCGGCAGGCTTCTTTTCCGGCAGCACCTTTCCTGCCGTCCCTATGCCCCATATGCCCCAAAAGGTCAAAGCCAGCACCGCCAAACCGCCTAAAGGAAGAATCCATCTGCGCTTCATCGCCATAGGGATTCCTCCTTTCCAAAAGAGACAGAATGACCTTATCTTATAAAGAAGAGCCCACCCGCAGCCGACGACTGGCGGCTAGCAATCAGCTGCCAGTTACCAGCTACTAGCTACCAGCAACTCGCAACTAGCTACCAGCTACCAGCTACCAGCTACCAGCTCACCAGCCCACTAGTACACCAGCTCACTTAGAACCTGAAGTCCTTGGGCATGAACATAAATCTTGTTTCCTTTTCAATATCATCGTAGCGGATCCAGGCGTAGAAGGAATGCATGTCCCTGTAGTAGGTCCAGTAGCGGTGGTTCAGTCTGCCGTTTACCGTATCAATGGACCAGGCAAGACTGAATGCGTCCATCCTTGTAGCCTGCAGCCGGAAGCCCACATCCAGCGGCTTTTCACTGCTGTAGCTGTCGTAGGCATAGGGGGTGTAGCCCTTGATATCCCGGTCAGTATAGTAAATCCAGGAAGAAAGGGATCCGTAGCCGCCGGAAAGTCCCATGGAGTAATAGCCGTTCCTTCGGATATTATCGGAATAGCTGTAGTAATCCTTGGCATAGCCCGCTTTCCAGCTGAAGTTCATGAACTTGCCCAGTTTCCATGGATTTCCGGAAACATAGAGGTCATAGCCCTTGTAGGCGCCCTTCACATCCCGGCCGCCCCGGTCTTCGTCCCAGTAGCCCCATTCGCCATGGGCCCCTACGTAGAAACGGGATTTGCCCAGGTAAAAATGGTTCGTGTCAAATTCCAGGGACGGTCTCTTTTTCACCCAGATACCGCCGTCATCGTTAGTGGAGCTTTCCTCTTCTGCATAATGGAGCTTTGCCGTGCCCACGGGTGTACGGTAGCGGACACCCATATCCGGCTTGTATCCGGACTTGGTGTACCAGCGGTTCTTCACATATACCGTGCCATTGGCATTATCGCCAAAGGGGACTGCGATTTCATTATGAAGTCCCATGCCGTTATCGCTGTCAAACACAGGACGGGGGATGAGGGACCACAGGCTCACTTCATTATCATCATGGGCCAAAGATCCGGAATAGGAAGAAAGGGTGATGAGGGTGGTATTTTTCGCCATGAGCTTCACGTTGTGCGCCACGTAATGGTCATTGGGATAAATATCGATGGAATCGGCTTCGATGCGGTAGTCCGGCACCTTGGCCACAGCGTGTTTCGTGGTGAAATAGCCTTTCTGTACCACCAGCTTATTGGCATTCCGGTCATAGATACCGCTTTCGCCTTTGAAATAGTAAGTTCCCTGTTCCCAGCCGTCCAGTTTCTCAAACCGGCCTATGGATTTGGCGGCGTCATAGTCCGCCCTGTCCGCCTTCAGATTGGTAGTAGGATTCACCCATTTCACTTCGCCCGGTATGACGTATTTCTGGGCGATGGAGTTGCCGTACACATACTCTGTCTGGTAGGTATCCATCATGTGTTTGATGACTACCCTGCCCATGGCATCCACGTCGCCGGTGGTGTCGTTGTAGCGCATACGGTCAGCAGTGACATACATGGGGTTCTCAGGGGAAATCCCGGTATCCTGGGTTTCCTCCTTCCCCTTTTTCCCTTTCTCCTTCTTTTTCTCGGGAGCAGGCTTTTCCTGCACCTGCTCATAGGAGGCAGCCGGCCGGGCTACTCCTTTGGCGTCAAACACCAGTGGTGTCCCGGCGTCAGCACCGGCAGCAGGGATGTCCGCCGGTCCGTCCGGTTCCTCCGCCCCTGCCGGCATGGTCATAAGGGCTGCCAGCACCAGGGGAGTCAGTATTTTCAGATAGTTTTTTATCATTTAGTCATTTCTCACAATCACCACGGAGGGTGCTTCGTCACCGGAGCTGTCCGCCTTGGCTGTATCCTTCTCGTCGGTCTTGTCCCGTACCGATTCCAGCTCTGCCTTGGCTTTTTCGCTCACTGTATCTGCTTTTTCTTCTGCCTTTGTTTCTGCTTTTACTTCCGCCTGAGGCTCGGCTTTTGCTGTCTCCTTGACTTCATTGTCCGATACTGCCGCTGCTGTTTCTGCAGAGGTATCGGCTGCAGCCGACCGTACTACCCGTTTGCGGAGCACCGCATTGGGGGCGCCGCTTTTCAGTTCCAGCCCCTTGGTGGTCACTGCCTGCTGGGTCTCGATGTACAGAGTGCTTCCGGCCGGAAGGCTTACGTCCTTGCCTTTCACGAAGAAGCCGCCTACCAGACCGATAGGTCCCAGTGCCAGAGCACCGATGGTGGAGGCACCAACAGCCGCCGCTTCCATTTTCAGTTTTTCCTTGGCTTCCGGTCCCAGCACTGTGGGAATAACTTCATCATCTACGGAGAATACCTGGTCAAAGGACACGTCCAATGTGCCGCTCCTGCCGAAGCTCTTGGGGCGGCTTACCTTTGTCACCACGCCGCTTCCCTGGGCGCCCTTGGGCAGCACCAGTACATCTCCCACGCTCACATCTTCCTGCACGGTGAAGGTGACCGGATCTCCTACCTGGCTTGTCTTGCTGCTTACGTCATCATTCAGGGAAATCTTGAATACCGTTTCCGCCGGAAGTTCCACCGTCTTCATTTCATAATGCTGGTCACCGTACACCGACTTTTCCAGATTGGCCAGGCGCTGATCCAGAGCGCCCTTCTTTTCTGCGCCGTATACCTTGGTTTCCAGATCCCCCATCCTTGTTTTCAGGGCATCATCCCTGATTTCATCGGTGAGGTAGTATTCCATGGCATTCACTCTGGTAGCAATGGAGGGCTGGGTATCATCATCGTTCTTCACCACATCGGTGTAAAGATTGGTAATCCGGTTGTCCAGGCCGCTGGCGGAAGAATTGCCATTGCCGTAAATCAGGTTGTCCGCATTGTCCACCCGGCTGATGAGGGAGCCGGTCTGGGCGCTTCCGTAAATCACTTCATCCACCCGGTCGATCCGGTCGGACAGGGTAGCCGGCTCTTCCGCATAAACCGGTGCCAGACACAAAAGGGAAATTCCTGCTGCCAGGATTGCTTTCTTTATCATAAAATCACCCTCCATTATACTCTTACATCAATGACTGCCGATACGCCTACTCCCTGCACACGGCTGAAGGAGGAGGGATTCACGCTGTCCATGGGGATAAGTCCCTTGATACGGAACAGTTTGTCATTCCAGCTGACTTCCAGCTGGCCCACAGCCTTCACCTTTTCCACCTGGTCCGCATCGCCAATGACCTGGGCGGCGCCGATGTAGCCGCGATTGCCGATACTTACAATAGGAACGACTTTCGTAGCGTAATTGGTGCCGGCGCCTTCCTTCATCATCACTGAGTTGATGGCGCTGTTGATTGATTCGCCGTATTTAGAAACAAGGAAGCCGATGCCTCCTACTTTAGCCACACCGCCAAGGACACTTCCCAGGTTGAACGCATCTGCATGAATCATGGCACCGGTGCCCATCATGCAGGCAGCCAGTACACATACAGCCAGTCTTTTTAATTTCATCCGTGAATCCTCCTTTATCGAAAATCCATCTTCAGAATCTATGATTGTAATCCAATTTCTTTTCAGCCGGAGAAGCACGGAATCCACGGTGGTGGAATACATCCGTGCTTCCCTCACAGGGGCTGTCAAATTTTGCCTACACTTAAGAATATTATAAATTAAAAAGGGGCTCTGTGCAAACAGAAACCCCTTTTTCTCCGCAAATCTGCGGCTCTTTTCATCACTTACTGCTGCCTTTCTGCAGCTTCCCTTTTCGCTTCATAGGTACCGGGCTGGGCCATGACAGACGGCTTCTTCAGCTGGTTGTAAGCCTGGATCATCATGGCGCATTCCACACGCTTCTTCTGGATTTCACAGGTAATATGGTATGGCTTGTGGATATCGCCGGCAAAGGCCTCGTTGTTGGCATGGCAGCCGCCGGAGCAGAAGAATTTCGCCCAGCAGTCCACACATTCCGGCTTGGTGAATACATGATTGGTGCGGAAATCGTGCATCATCTTCATATTCTTCAGCCCTTCGTACACATTGCCCAGCACATAGCCTTCCCGGCCTACGAACTGGTGGCAGGGATAAATGTCGCCGTTGGGCACCACTGCCAGGTATTCATGGCCGGCGCCGCAGCCCCGGAGACGCTTGGGCAGGCACGGGCCCTTCCACAGGTCCATATTGAAATGGAAGAAGAAGAAAGGTCTTCCTTCTTCCTCCCGCCGGATGAAGAGTTTGGCCAGGCGGTCATATTCTTCCTTCACCCGCGGCAGATCTTCCTCTTTAATGGAATACTCTTCCGTATCCTCACCTACCACCGGTTCCATGGATACAGCCGGGAAGCCATGGTCCAGCATATCTTCCACATCAGTGGTAAAGTCCAGGTTGTATTTCGTAAAGGTGCCGCGCACATAATATTCCTCTCCGTTCCGGTGAGCCACGCAGTACTGGAGATTCTTCACAATCTGGTCATAGGTGCCTTCCCCGTTCACATCAGGACGCATGCGGTCATGCATTTCCTTTCTTCCGTCCAGGGACAGGATGAGGCTGATGTGGTTGTCGGTGAGATACTTCACCTTCTCCTTGTCCAGCAGCATGCCGTTGGTGGTGAGGGACATTTTAATCTTCTTGTGGTGCTTCTTTTCCTGCTTATGCACATAATCGATGGTCTGCTGCACCACATGCCAGTTCATCAGCGGTTCGCCGCCGAAGAAATCCAATTCGCAGTGTTCTCTGGGACCGCTGTGGGCGATGAGGAAATCTACGCCCCTTCTTGCCACATCAAAGGGCATGAGCATACGCCACTGGCCGTAGCCGCCCTGTCCTGCAAAGCAGTACCGGCAGCGGAGATTGCAGTCATGGGCGATGTTGAGGCAGAGAGCCTTAATAATCGGTCTGTCTTCGATGGCCATCTTATAATTGGGATCCATAGGCGCAAAAAGGACTTCCTTATGAATCAGTTCGTCCAGGTCATCCATCACCTCATTCAGTTCCTTCTCATCATAGGAAGAGGACAGATTGGCCAGCACCATATCCCGGTTTTTACCGTTATAGAACTCAAGTACCTTATATGTTACATCATCCACCACATGAACAATACCGCTGTTCACATCCATGACGATATTCATGCCGTTCTGGCGGAAACGGTGGATCATGGGCTTTACATTATAATCCATGAAAAATCTCCTTTTCAATACGGCTTCAGGGACAGCCGTTTTCAATCCATACAATATCCAAAGAGGAAATAGAAAACCCCCGGCTGCAAGGCCGGGGGTTAGGGAAGCCGGTTCGATGCTTCCCCAGGCCGTCAGATCAGGCTCTCTTTGCTTCCTTGGCTTCTTCCTGGGTTGTGCAGATCAGGTTGCCGATGGTGCAGCTTGTCTTGCAGGCAGACTGGCAGGAAGTCTGACATTCACTGCATCCTTCAAACTTAATGGAGTCCTGCAGGGAAGACTGGTTGATTGTAACGATATGTTTGGACATGATGTCACCTCCCCGAAACAATTTTTCCGAATTAATCATATCATAGAAAAGAGGGTAAATACAAGTAAAAATTATGGTGGAATCCCTGGTAGATGGTAGACACCAGACATCAGACACCAGACATCAGACACCAAACATCAGACGTCAGCCACCAGACATCAGACACCAGACACCAGACATCAAACATCAGACATCAGACACCAGACATCAGACATCAGACATCAGACATCAGACATCAGACATCAGACGCCAGACATCAGACACCAGACATCAGACATCAGACGCCAGACATCAAACATCAGACGCCAGACATCAAACATCAAACATCAGACATCAGACGCCAGACACCAGACATCAGCAACTAGCAACTAACAACTAGCAACTAGCTCACCAGCTCACTAGATCACTACAGCAGCTGGTACAGTCCGTACAGCGCTCCCAGAGGGAGGAGAGTCATGGCTGCCAGGGCGGCCATGCAGCCTGTTTTCTTTCCGTGGACAGAGAACCAGTCATCGGCAATGCTGTTCATTTCCTTGTATTCCCGTTCCAGGCCCTGGATAATGCGCCACAGTTCGCGGCAGTCCTCTTCCGTCAAAGCTTCCTCTTCCGTTTCCGCCGCCGGCGTTTCCGCTTCTTTCTCTTTTTCCTCCGCTTCCCGACGGGCCTTTTCTTCCGCCTCTTCCATCTGGCCCTTGATATGGGCCTTCCAGTCGCCGGTCTTTTCCTCCTCTTCCTTC
>NZ_CALGPS010000017.1 GCF_937959425.1 uncultured Dialister sp. | reverse complement strand
TTAATCTAAGCCATTATCTTCCATGAACCCTTGTTATGTAATCCGGGAATCTAGGATACAGGCTCTATGGCATAAAGAAAGTAAACCCCATGACATCGGTGGCGGACTCTGTTACAATAGATACATAAATTTCAATCTATTTTCCTTAAGGAGTTTTATATGTACGAAGAAACAACCATTGCAGCCATAGCCACCGCCCCCGGCGAAGGGGGCATAGGCATTGTGCGTATCAGCGGCATGAATGCCGTTTCCGTGGCAGATGCCATATTTCATACAAAAAGAATCAAAACCTTTGAAGAGGCAGAGCCTTACCGCATGTACTTCGGCCACGTGAAAAAGGGGGAAAAGAAGGTGGATGAAGGACTGGCGGTGTACATGAAGGGGCCCCATTCCTACACCGGCGAAGACGTAGTGGAAATCCAGATTCACGGCTCCTCCGAAGCCCTCCGGGAAACACTGGAGCTGGCATTGGAAAGCGGCGCCGTCCCTGCCAGCCGCGGCGAATTTACGAAACGGGCCTTCCTCAATGGCCGGCTGGACCTTACCCAGGCGGAAGCGGTGATGGATATCATCGAAGCCAAAGGTTCCGCTGCCCTTTCCCAGGCAGAAAGCCACCTCTCCGGCGCTCTTTCCCGCTTTGTGAAAAAAAGCCGGGATGAACTTACCGACCTCATCACCAAGCTGGAAGTGACCATCGACTACCCCGATGAAGATTTGGAAGACATGACCAATGAAGAAATCGGGGAAGGCCTTGCTGCTATTGAACAAAGCCTTGCCTCCCTGCTGAAACGGTCGGAAGAAGGGCGCATCATCAAAGACGGCCTCCGCACCGCCATCGTAGGACGGCCGAACGCAGGCAAGTCCAGCCTCCTCAACGCCCTTCTCCAGGAAGACCGGGCCATCGTCACCGACATCCCCGGCACCACCAGGGACACCATCGAAGAATCCATCAAAATCGGCGGCGTGCCGCTGGTGCTCATGGATACCGCCGGCCTTCGGGAAACGGACAACAAGGTAGAAAAAATCGGCATCGAGAGAGCCAGGAAATCCATGGAACAGGCGGACCTGGTACTGGCCGTCATCGACGGCTCCAGGCCTCTGGAAAAGGAAGATAAAGAACTTCTTTCCTCCCTGAAAGGAAGGAAATCCATGGTCATCCTCAATAAATACGACCTTCCCCAGGAAGTGAGCGAAAAGGAAATCAAAGAACTGGCAGGAGATGCGCCGGTGGTATCCCTCTCCGCCCGCTACGGCAGCGGTATGGAAGAACTGGAAGAAGCCCTCCGCCGCCTCACCGAAACCCAGGATGAGGACGCAGGACGGCAGCTCTTCCTCACCAACCTCCGCCATGTGGACCTGGTAAAAAAAGCACTGGAAGCCGTCCGCCGGGCACAGCAGTCCCTGGAGGACAATATGCCCGCCGACTGCATTACCGTAGATCTGGTGGAAGCCTGGAACCGCATGGGAGAAATCACCGGCGACACAGTGGATAACGAACTGATAAACAAGATTTTTGAACGGTTCTGTGTTGGGAAATAGTGGGCTGGTGTGCTGGTGGGCTGGTGAGCTAGTGGGACAGTGGGTTAGTGGGACAGTGAGACAGTGAGACAGTGGGACAGTGGGACAGTGGGACAACTGTCCGCTGTCGGCTTTCCGTAGGGAATGTATTCCCGAAAGAGGTCGTAGACGTCAGACTGTCAGACGCCAGACATCAGACTTCCCGCGACCGGTATTTACCGACACGTCCATAGTCCCACCGCTTGCGGGGGGAAGGTGGTGCCGTAAGGCACCAAAGGGGGGCCGCCAAAGGCGGCATTATAAATTCATTGCCCGCAGGGCAATCCACAACCCTCAGCGGCCAAAGGCCGCTGTCAAACCTGAGAACCCTCCGGCCAACGGCCGGTCAAACCTGAGAACCTTTTACACAACCTTTTACACAACCTTTCTACACAACCTGCGGCGCAGCCGCGCCCCTTTTTGCGTTTGGGGATACTCAGGCATCCTATTGACGCCATGCCCCCCCCTTTTAAACTACTGCCATATTTTATATAATAAAGTATCGGCTTGTTATATTAAGGAAGCAGCCTCTGGCTGCTTTTTATTGAAGAAAGAAGGAAACCATGTATCTTATTGATACGTATGATGTAATCGTGGTAGGCGCAGGCCACGCGGGCTGCGAGGCGGCCCTGGCATCGGCCCGGCTGGGCTGCAAAACCCTCCTTACCACCATTTCCCTGGAAAACGTGGCCATGATGCCCTGCAATCCTGCCATCGGCGGCCCCGGCAAAAGCCATCTGGTGAAGGAAATCGACGCCCTGGGCGGAGAAATGGGCATTGCGGCGGACAAGACCGCTATCCAGATGCGCATGCTGAACCTGGGGAAAGGACCGGCAGTGTACGCCCTCCGCGCCCAGTCCGACAAGAATGCCTACCACCGCTACATGAAGCAGGTGGTGGAGAATACGGACAACCTGGACCTGAAGCAGGTGCAGGTGATGGATATTATTGTGGAAGACGGGAAATGCGTGGGCATTACCACGGAACTTCATGAAGAATACCGGGCAAAGGCGGTGATTCTCTGTACCGGCACCTACCTGGACAGTGAAATCATTATCGGTGATACCATGTATTCCGGTGGCCCCAACGGCATGCGCCCCTCGGTAGGCCTGTCCGAAAACCTGCGAAAACACGGCATCGACATTCTCCGTTTCAAAACCGGCACCCCCAGCCGCGTGGATATCCGGAGTCTCCATCTGGACCATATGCAGCTGGAGGAAGGAGACCCGCAGAACCATGCTTTCTCCTTCATGGATGAAAGAGAAGACAGGAACCAGAGAAACTGCTGGCTCACCTACACCAATGAAACCACCCACTCCATTATCAGGGAAAATCTCATGCGTGCCCCCAAGTATGCCGGCCTCATCCACGGCGTAGGCGCCCGCTACTGCCCCTCCATTGAAGACAAGGTGGTCCGTTTCCCCGACAAGAAACGGCACCAGCTCTTCATCGAACCGGAAGGACTTGACACCAATGAAATGTATGTCCAGGGCATGTCTACCTCCATGCCCATTGATGTGCAGTACGCCTTCCTCCGCACCATTCCGGGGCTGGAGGACGTGAAAGTCATGCGTCCCGCCTACGCCATCGAATACGACCTCTTGGATCCGCTCCAGCTCTATCCTACCCTGGAAGTGAAGAAACTCCCCGGCCTTTATTCCGCCGGCCAGTCCAATGGCACCTCGGGCTACGAAGAAGCGGCAGCCCAGGGCCTCATGGCAGGTATCAATGCGGCCCTTAAAATCAAGGGGAAGGACCCCTTCATCCTGGGACGCCATGAAGCTTACACCGGCGCCTTAATCGATGACCTGGTCACCAAGGGCACCAACGAACCCTACCGTATGATGACCAGCCGCAGCGAATATAGGCTCATCCTCCGCCAGGACAATGCGGACCTGCGCCTCACCCAGAAAGGCTATGACATCGGCCTGGTAACAGAAGAACGGTACCAGCATTTCCTGGAAAGAAAGAGAAAATTTGAAGAAGCCATGGCCTACATCCGCACCAAGCGCTTCACCCCCAAGGCGGAAGTGAATGCCGCCCTGGAAAGCATAGGCTCCGCACCCCTCACCACCGGCATGGGTGCCGACAAGATCCTGAAGCGCCCCGAAATGACCTACCAGAAAATGGTGGACGTCCTGGGATGCCCTGCCTTCGACCCCGAAGCGGTGGAAGAAATGGAAATCACCGTGAAGTATGAAGGCTACATTGCCCGCCAGGAAGCGGCGGTCCGAAAAGCGGCCCGCATGGAAAGCGAAAAAATGCCAAAGGACATGGACTACCTTCATCTGGAAGGCATTTCCATCGAAGCAAGGCAGAAACTGGACAAAATCCGGCCCCTCTCCCTGGGTCAGGCTTCCCGCATCTCCGGCGTCTCTCCGGCGGATATGTCGGTACTCATGGTGTACGTGAAGCGAATGAAAGCAGGGAAATAAGGGGAGACGGTGTCACCGGCGGCGGGAAACTGTATTCCCGAAAGCAAGCGGGTTCAGAGGGTTCAAGGCACTATCGGGGCTCCTGCCCCTCAGTGCCCCAGGTTCGGCCCGGGAACGGCTTCGCCTTCCGGGCTGTTTGAGGGCCTCCGGCCCAGGGAGTTATATAGCACGCTGTGTGCGTATTCCGCATGGAATACGCAAGTCGGGCGAAGTTGGCCTCTAGCCTGCCCAATAGGAGGCCTCCCTTTTAATCGCCCGACCGATTGGCGAGGTGAGCGCCAAAGACGCCATTTTAATGCCGCCTTTGGCGGCATATATGCTCATCGCTCCGAAGGAGCGATACCACAACCCTCAGCGCCAGAGGCGCTGTCAAACCTAAGAACCTTCAGGCCGAAAGGCCTGTCAATCCTGAGAACCTTTTGCACAACCCTTTTACACAACCCTTTTATACAACCCTCCGCCGATAGGCGGCCACAACCTGCGGCGCAGCCGCCACCACAGCCCTCAGCCGCCAGAGGCGGCTGTCAAACCTCTGAACCCTCCGGCCCATAGGCCGGTCAATCTTAAGAACCTTTATATGACAGTCCTTTCTTCCCACAGGGAAAATAGGGGAAGAAGGACCATTTCATCACATATTTCTTTTTGGAAGGAGAAAAGAAAAAGATGACAGCCTGCGAAATGATGGAGGCCCTGGGCCTCCCGGCCAATGAGGAGGCCGCAAGGAAGCTGACTGAGTACAATGCCATGGTGATTGCCATGAGCGGTAAAGTGAATCTCACCGGCATTAAGGACGTAGAGGAAAGTCTGATCAAAAACGTGTACGATTCGCTCACCGTATATGATGAAAAATATTTCCCCGAAAAGGGAAGGGTGCTGGACCTTGGCACCGGCGCCGGCTTCCCCGGCGTGCCCCTGGCCATCCTGCGCCCGGACATGCAGTTCCTTCTGGTGGACTCCATCCGGAAGAAACTCACCTTCATCGAAAGCGCCTGCGCCGATCTGGGCATCAGGAACGTGAAATGTCTCCACATCCGGGCGGAAGAAGGGGGACGGCGCAAAAAGACCAGGGAATCCTTCGACGTAGTCACCGCCCGGGCGGTCAAAGCCATGCCCGTTATCTCCGAATGGGCCCTTCCCTTCGTGGCAGTGGGCGGTGTTTTTGCCGCCATGAAAGGGCCGGGAGCCGATGAGGAAATGAAAACCGCTGGGAAAATCCTCCGCGAACTCCACGGCACCTTGGAAGAGAAAAAAGAACTCACCCTCCCGGGAGGAGACCGCCGCACCATCCTCTACATCCGTAAAACCGCCCCCTGCCCCAAGACCTACCCAAGAAAAGTGGGCATTGCGGAGAAAAAACCGGTGCTGGGGGAATAGTGGGCTGGTGAGATAGTGTGATAGTGTACTAGTGGGTTAGTGGGACAGTTGTCCGCTATCCGCTATCGGCTGTCCGCTGTCCGGTTTGAAGACATCAGATGGTCAGACATCAGACTTTCTGCTGCTGCTCTTCGCCTTGCGGCACGGGCGGCACAAAAGCCAATCCCGTAATGCCCTTGCCCCCCCTGCCTTCAGGGGGGACGAGCGCAGCGAGCCGGAAAGGCTCAGCCGCAAAGCGGCTATAAAATGGCGGCGTCAGCCGCCACCACAACCCTCAGCCGCCGAAAGGCGGCTGTCCAACTTGAGGACCCTCCGGCCGCAGGCCGGTCAAACCTCGCCTGCGAAGCAGGCGTCAACCTTCTCCTTTGAACCCTCTGAACCCTCACACCGCAGCCGCGCCCCTTAGTGCCCAAGGGCGCCCCTCCTCTGAATCCGGGGCCGCAGGCTCCTGCATCATATTTCACCATTGCGAGCATAGTCTATATCCTGTATACTATATAAAAGTGACCAACGGTTGAAAATAGGTCAAAACCTGTATGACGGGAGGATGTTATGGGATTAACGAAAAAGGCGGAAAGAACCAGGGCCAAGCTTTTGGAGTCGGCCAAAAGACTGATCGGTGAAAGGGGCTTTGACAAGGTTTCCGTGGAGGATATAACCAGGGACAGCGGCGTGGCCAAAGGAACTTTCTACCACTATTTCAAGTGCAAGGAAGATGTGGTGGCGGAGCTGTCTTTCCAGTCCTGCCAGGCTACTACAGAGAAATCCATTCACTATGACGGGCCGGTGGATGAAAGGTGCTATTACTATATGACCGCCCTCTGCAAGGATGCGGCCTGGGCGGGGGTCCGCCTCATCAGGCAGTGGATCCGGGAAACCATGGAGTCGGAAGAAGAGGATTCGGAAGCTAAGGCCGCTCTGTACAATATTTACGGCGCCCTTATGAAAATCTGCACCGTCCGGCAGGGCGCCGGGGCAGGGGAACTCAGGGAAGATGCGCCGGTGGATACGCTGGCCAAGCTCATGATGAGCCATTTCTTCGGCGCACTTACCATCTGGTGCATGATGAACGGCTCCTGGAACCTGACCGAGCAGTCCGTGAAGTACATGGAAATCGATATTAAAAACCTGCTTGAACCATATATGATAAAGAAATAAGAAAAGCAGAGAGGAAATGACGGCCATTTCCTCTCTGCTTTTTTTCTTTGCCATGAAAGACTTATCGTTGGGCCCCTCAATGTACAGCTTCGTACAGCTTCCGGCCGCCGTTTTCGGGCAGTCCCGCCGGCCGGTATTTACCGGCTGTGGTCTCCCCCGCTGAAGCGGGGGGACAATAAGGGAGGGGGACCCTCTGAACCGGCCCTCTCTTCCCGGGCCCTGCGGGCCCGCCCCCTTTGGTGCTTGCGGCACCACCTTCGCCCCTCTGGGAAGCGTGTCACACGATTCTCAGGTCGCTAGCGCTCCCCTACGAATCGTGTTCCCTTGCCACCCCGCTGAAGCGGGGGGACAATAAGAGAGGGGGAACCCTCTGAGCCGGCCCTTTCTTCCCGGGCCCTGCGGGCCCGCCCCCTTTGGTGCCTGCGGCACCACCTTCCCCCGCTGAAGCGGGGGGACAATAAAAGGGGGAAGTCCCCGCAGGCGGGGGACAATAGGATAGGGGGAACCTTCTGAACCCGGCCTATTGACCTTTTTCGAAGAAGATGGTACAATCATCATCAAAAGAGACTTTAAAGTCTCAAAAAGATAAAAATACTTTTTTGTAAGATGAAAGAGGTGTATCATGGACACAGAAAGCAGAGCGGAGGAACTGAAGAAACTGGCCCTTGCCTTCTGTATCAATCCCCGCCGCACGGCGAAGGAGCTGGCGGAGGCGGCGGGCATCAGCAAGGCCACTTTTTACCGGATCTATGGCTCTCGGGAGAATTTGTCCCGCCTGCTCAGCGAAAAGGCAAAGGAGAAGGTCTCCTTCCTCATGGAACTGGTGAATGAGGAAAAGGGCAATCCCAAAAGCCGGCTTCGGGACATCATTCGCTGCTGCTGCGACAACAAGGAGTATCTCATGCTCCTCTGCTGCGGCAATGTGGCAGGCAGTATCGACAGCTGGTGCCAGGAAACCTATACCCGGCAGATGACCGGTTTCTTCCTTCGGGGCCAGAAATCCGGAGATTTCCGGGTGGACATTCCCGCTTCCGTGATGACGGAGCTTTTTGCAGGCGCCATGTGGTCCCTTTTTGAAGGGGAGTGTCACGGACGGGTGGCCTCCGCCAGCCTTCCGGCGTACTGGGAAGCATTTTTCCTGCACGGCATTGAAAATCAATAAGAAAGAGAGGAAAAACATTGAAAGAAGTTAAACCTTCCAAACGACCTATCCTGGCCTACTACGCCATCATATTCCTGGTCATTATTTTCTTTAACTCCCTCATTATGCCTGCCTTCCGGGGGAATGAAGTGAAGACAGTGGATTATTCCAGCTTCATGACCATGACGGAGAACAAGGAAATCGACAAGGTGCAGGTGGAGCAGGACCAGATCATCTTCACCAAGAAAGGGGACAAGCAGGCCTATAAGACGGCCCCTATGAATGATCCCCAGCTGGTGGACCGGCTCCATAAGTCCGGCGCCGATTTCACCGGCAAAATCGTAACCCCCATGAACCCCCTCCTTGATTTCGCCCTCACCTGGATTCTGCCGATTCTGATTTTCTTCGGTATCGGCCATTACATGAACAAGAAAATCATGAAGAACATGGGCGGCCCCGGAGCTATGCAGTTCGGCCTAGGGAAATCCAATGCCAAGATTTTCGTCAAGCCCACCAACGGCATCAAGTTTGCCGACGTGGCAGGGGAGGATGAAGCCAAGGACAGCCTGCAGGAAGTGGTTTCCTACCTTCATAACCCCAGCCGCTACAAGGAAATCGGTGCCAAAATGCCGAAGGGCATTCTTCTGGTAGGGCCGCCAGGCACAGGCAAGACCATGCTGGCCAAGGCCGTGGCCGGCGAATCGGAGGTTCCTTTCTTCTCCATTTCCGGTTCTGAATTTGTGGAAATGTTCGTCGGCATGGGCGCCGCCAAGGTGCGTGACCTCTTCAAGCAGGCTAAGGAAAAGGCGCCCTGCATCGTATTCATCGATGAAATCGACGCCATCGGCAAGAAACGCGGCGGCGCAGCCATCGGTGGGAACGACGAAAGGGAACAGACCCTGAACCAGCTCCTTACGGAAATGGACGGCTTTGAAGACAATACAGGCGTCATCATCTTGGCCGCCACCAACCGTCCCGAATCCCTGGATCCCGCCCTCACC
>NZ_CALGPS010000016.1 GCF_937959425.1 uncultured Dialister sp. | reverse complement strand
GACCCCGACCCCGACCCCGACCTCGCCGCAGGCGCATCCCGCCCTGTTTAACTCCTGTTAATCAATTGTTCAACTATCATTTACCACACAGTACCTTGCACTGCATAGTACCGTGTGATATATTACATGTAGAGGAAAGCTTCCTGAAAATACATTGTTTCATCACTTGATTTTGAAAAGGAGTGATTTATATGACTAAAAATGAATTCATGAAAGAGCTTCGCACTTATCTGATTTACGAGCAGGCTTCTCTTCGCAATGAAATCCTGACGGATTATGAAACTTACTTTGCCATGGGCGCTGCCAACGGGCTGACGGAGGAGGAAACGGCCGCCGGGCTGGACAGTCCTTCCCGCATCGCCGCTTCCATCTGCAAAAGGGATGTTTCCCGGAAGGCCGGGCTTCTTTCCCCTTATTTCCTGCAGACCGCAGAAAGGGGCATGAAAAAGGTCCGTTCACTGTCCGGTTTCCTTCTTCCTGTCCTGCGGCATGGCAGCGCTTCTTTTATCCGCTGGTCGGGACTTTTCTCCGCCGTCCTGCTCACCCTTGCCGTCGCTCTGGCGATCGGACTTTTCGCCGGCGGTCTCACCATTTTCCCGTCCCTGCCGCCCCTTCCGGTGATGAATCCGCTGAGTCTCGGGCTTCTTGCCCTGTCGGGACTTTCGCTTTCCTATTTCCTTTATGCTGCCGGACGGAGTCTCAGCCATACCATCCTTTCTGTGAATCCCATTTCTATTCGTTCCAAAGGAGGAATGCATCATGAATAAAATCGCCCTTTCCCTTCTTCTCGGCACTGCCAGTGCCCTCCTCTTCTCCGCTTCTTTCCTATCTGCCGATGCGGCTGCCTATATGGACTGGGCCAGGGATTCCGGCCCTGCCGTCCGCCAGGAAATAAAATCCTTCAAGGCCGGACTGCCTTTCCAGTCTTTGAAAGCAGATAAGGAAAGCCGCCATACCAAAAAGGAGAAGATGAAAAAAGACGGTAAGCATGAGAAATATAACCGGGAATCTACCCGGCAGGACAGGGACATGAGCCGCCGCTCTTCCGAGTCTAAGGAAGCACTGATTAATTCATAGAGTTTCCTTTTATAAGAATTTTTATGCACTGCTTCGTCATGGGCTTCCTTAAATAGCTCGCTATTCGCGTCAGTCCATTCCTCGCATTGCATAAAAATTCAAGAATAAAAGCAAACAATGATTTAATCAGCGCTTCCCTAACGGTCTCTTCCTGAAGAAAGCCCTTCCACCGCTCCCTCTTCTTCTGCTATGATGGAACCGTAAAGACTTCTGCCGTTGGAAAACCGATTTGCAGAGTCTGATTTCAAAGAAAGGAGACACTATGATGGACGGTTTCATGAACCTGCAGGCCGCATTTCTGCTTTTCCTGCAGGAAGAGGTGCGCAGTCCTCTTCTCACCCTGGTGCTGGAGGAAATCACAGACCTGGGAAACGGCGGCTTTGTGTGGCTCCTTTCTTCCTGTCTTCTCCTCATTTCCAAAAAGACCAGGGCCATCGGCATCTGCGCTCTGCTCTCTCTCTTTC
>NZ_CALGPS010000015.1 GCF_937959425.1 uncultured Dialister sp. | reverse complement strand
AGATAGTAATTATCGACAGTCAAATGAATTACCGAGGAAAACTTGACACTTACGGGCCGCCCTGCGGCCCCTTTCCTGCTTTCTTCATTTCATATATAATACTTACAGGCAGGAAACCTTTTTGGATATAAGAAGATTTTAATTTTCTTTCTATTGAAAAAGGGGCTGAATGTCTATATGATTATAGAGATAACTATTTTGATGTTATTTTTTAGGAGGCCGGCATGAGCGCGATTTCACTACAAGGTCGTTCCGTTCTCGCTTTAGCTGATTTCTCGGCGGAAGAGATTGAACGAATCCTTCAAGTAGCAGCACAGATGAAAAAGATTGTTTTGTCTGACAACAAGAAGAGAGATTTCCTCAAAGGGAAATCCATGGTGACAGTGTTTTCCGAAGCATCTACCAGGACACGCAGTTCTTTCGAGCTTGCCGGTAAGTATTTGGGAGCCGATGTGATCAATATTACAAAGAGCGGCAGCTCGATGACGAAAGGTGAAAGCATGCGAGATACATTGCTTACCGTTTCCGCAATGGGAGTGGATGCAGTGATTATTCGTGATTCGTCAGAGGGGGCCGCTCTTTTTGCATCCAAAGTGATGAGCCCGAAGGTGAAGGTGCCGGTGGTGCTGAATGCCGGCGACGGGGCCCATGCCCATCCCAGCCAGGCGCTGTTGGAGCTTTTCACCCTGAAGGAAGCGGGGAAGAATATCAGGGGCATGAAGTATGTGATTATCGGCGATATCCTTCATTCCCGGGTGGCCCGGAGCGATATTGTGGGATTCACGAAGCTGGGGGCTGAGGTGCACCTGGTGGGGCCGCGGACGCTGGTGCCGAAGGAACTGGAGGCCATGGGATGCATTGTGGATGATGATCTGGAAACGGCGCTGAAGGATGCCGATGCCATCAATATCCTCCGTATCCAGCTGGAAAGGGCGGCTGCCGGATTCATCCCCACCACCCGCGAATATGCCCGCCTCTTTGGTATCAACAAGAAGCGGCTTTCCCTGTGCAAACCGGATGTGGCGGTGATTCACCCCGGTCCCATGAACAGGGGCATTGAAATCGGCTATGATGTGGCCTATGATGAAAAATCCTGGATTCAGGAGGAAGTGCGGAACGGCGTGGCTGTACGCATGGCTCTTGAATATTTAACACTGACGGAGGGTAAAGACATTGATGCTCTTAATTAAAAACGGAACCATTGTAAATCCCGCAAAGAAGCAGCATGAAGTGGGAGATATCCTCGTAGAAAACGGAAAGATTAAAGAAATAGGGAAGGAAATCCCTGCATTCGGCGATGAACTGGAAGTGTTCGACGCCACGGGCCTTGTGGTGACACCTGGGCTCATTGATATGCATGTCCATCTTCGCGAACCGGGACAGGAAGCGAAGGAAGATATCCATACGGGCACCGAGGCGGCTGCTGCCGGCGGTATGACCCGGGTGGCTACCATGGCCAACACGAAGCCTGTCATCGATAACTCCGCCGTCCTTCGGGATGTGCAGAAGCGGGCAGAGGATGTGGGGGTCGTCAAGGTCAGCATTATCGGTTCTATTTCCAAGAATCTGGAAGGAAAGCAGCTCTCTGAAATGGGGGACATGGCAGCCGATGGTGCTGTGGCTTTCTCCGATGACGGCCACTACGTGGAAAGTGCGAATTTCATGCGCCGGGCCATGGAGTATGCAGACATGCTCCACAAGATGGTCATCGACCACGCCGAAGATATGACCATGTGCGGCGGTGGTTTCATGAATGAAGGTAAGGTTTCCTATGCCATGGGCGTCACCGGCCGTCCGGCGGCAGGGGAAAATATTGCGGTGGCAAGGGATCTGCTCCTCTCCGAGCTCACCGGCTGCCATATCCACATTGCCCATGTGTCCAGCAAAAAGGCAGTGGAACTCATCCGGGAAGCAAAGAAAAAGGGTGTGAACTGCTCCACCGAAGTGACGGCCCAGCATCTTTATTTCACCGATGAATGGCTGAAGGATTATGATACGGCCTTCAAGATGGCTCCTCCTATCCGGACAGAAGAGGACCGGGAGGCTCTCATCGAAGGGCTGAAGGACGGCACCATCGATGCCATCATGACGGACCATGCGCCCCACTGCAATGAGGAAAAGAATGTGCCCTTCAACTGCGCGCCCAACGGCATTGCAGGGCTGGAGACTTCCCTGGCTTCCACCCTCACCGTGCTTTATCATGAACGGGGCTTTACCCTGGACCGCATTGTGGAGCTTATGAGCGTGAATCCCGCAAAGCTTCTGGGGGTAGAAGGGGGCGTGCTGGAGGAAGGCGCTCCTGCTGATATTACCGTATTTGATCCGGATAAGGAGTGGACGGTACACGGGGAAGACCTGTATACCAAGTCCCTCTTTACACCCTATGAAAACATCACCCTGAAGGGCAAGGCTGTGCTCACTGTGGTGGATGGAGAAATCGTTATGAAAGAAGGAAAGGTGCTCAAATGAAAGGCCTCTTGATTTTGGAAAACGGCGCCCGTTTCGAAGGGGACCTTCTGGGAACGGTAGAAGGTCTGGGAGAACTGGTTTTCAACACGGGCATGACAGGATACCAGGAATGTTTCACTGATCCCTCCTATGAAGGGCAGATTCTGACTCTGACCTATCCATTAATCGGCAACTACGGCGCCAACGACCTGTTCATGCAGAACAGGAAGCCCGCCGCTGCAGGCTATGTGCTTGACCAGATTGCCGACCATCCCAGCAACTGGGAATGCAAGGAAAAGATTACCGATTTCATCGAAAGATACCATGTGCCCTGCCTTTACAATGTGGATACCCGGGCAGTCACCCGCATGGTGCGTACCCAGGGGGTCATGAAGGCCATCATTGTGAGTGCCGACAGAAGCGAAGATTTCATTAAGGCAGAGCTGGCCAAACCCCTTCACCGTGACCAGGTGGAGCGGGTCACCACGGCCTATCCCTATACCTATGGAAACGGGAAGTACCAGGTATCCCTCCTGGACTGCGGACTGAAAAAGAATATCCTCGTAAGCCTGGCAGCCAATGACTGCACGGTGCATGTATTCCCTGCCCATACCAGCGCAGAGGAGCTTCTGGCAGGAAATCCGGACGGCATTTTCCTCTCTCCCGGACCGGGGGACCCGCAGGATGTGCCCTATGTGGTGGATACGGTGAAGAAGCTCATCGGTAAAAAGCCTATTTTCGGCATCTGCCTGGGCATCCAGATGCTGGCCACCGCCCTTGGCGGCCACACATTCAAGCTGCCCTTCGGGCACCGGGGTGCCAACCATCCGGTGAAGGATCTCCGCACCGGCCGTGTCTACATTACCAGCCAGAACCATGGCTACGCCATTTCCGATGAGGGCCTGCCGGACTGCATCGAAGTGACCCACCGCAGCGTGAACGACGGCACCATCGAAGGCATCCGCCATAAGACACTGCCTATCCAGGCAGTACAGTACCATCCGGAAGCATCTCCGGGACCGAAGGATAATTTCTATCTCTTTGCTGAATTTGCCAAGGCCATGGAGGAATTTAAAAAATGATTAATAAAGACGTGAAAAAAGTCCTTGTCATCGGTTCCGGCCCCATCGTCATCGGCCAGGCGGCAGAATTCGACTATGCCGGCACCCAGGCCTGCCGCTCCCTTCGGGAAGAAGGGGTGGAGGTGGTGCTGGTAAACAGCAACCCTTCCACCATTATGACGGACGTGGACATTGCAGACCGTGTTTACATCGAACCGATTACCCTTCCCTTTGTGACCGAAGTCATTAAGAAAGAACGGCCTGATGCCCTGCTGGCTACCCTGGGGGGCCAGGTGGGCCTGAATATGGCAGTGCAGCTTTCCGATGCAGGGGTGCTGGAAAAATACAACGTGAAGCTTCTGGGCTCTTCCCTCCATGCCATCAAGCATGCAGAGGACCGGGAACTGTTCAAGGAAGCCATGGAGGAAATCCATCAGCCTGTACCGGAGTCTGAAATTTTTGAAGAACTGGAACCGGCTGTGGCTTTTGCAGACAAAATCGGCTACCCCGTCATCATCCGTCCGGCTTATACATTAGGCGGCACCGGCGGCGGCATTGCCCATGACCGCTATGAAATGGAAGAAATCGCCAACCGGGGTATCAAGCTCTCTCCTATCAACCAGATCCTGGTGGAAAGGTCCATCGCCGGCTGGAAGGAAGTGGAGTTTGAAGTCATGCGGGACAGCGCGGACAACTGCATCATCGTCTGCGCCATGGAAAACATCGACCCCGTGGGCGTCCACACCGGCGATTCCATCGTGGTGGCGCCCACCCAGACCCTGACCGACGGCCAGTACCAGATGCTCCGCACCGCATCCATCAACATTATCCGCTACCTCCAGATCGAAGGCGGCTGCAACGTACAGTACGGGCTGGACACCAAGACCAACCAGTACTATGTCATCGAAGTGAACCCCCGCGTGAGCCGTTCCTCCGCCCTGGCATCGAAAGCCACCGGCTACCCCATTGCGAAAGTGGCAGCGAAGATTGCCCTGGGCATGCACCTGGACGAAATCACCAACGCCATTACCGGCAATACGAAGGCCTGCTTCGAGCCGTCCATCGACTACGTGGTATGCAAATTCCCACGCTGGCCCTTTGAAAAATTCACCCTGGCGGACCGTGAAATCGGCACCCAGATGAAGGCCACCGGCGAAGTGATGGCTCTGGACCGCACCCTGGAAGGGGCGCTCCTGAAGGCTCTCCGTTCCCTGGAAGTGGGGGAAGGATACCTGCATCTGAAGAAACTGGACAGCCAGTCCCTCTACGATATCCGCTGCCTCCTGAAACGTATCGACAACGAAAGAATCTTCGTAGTGGCAGAAGCTCTCCGCCGCGGCATCGAACCGGAAGAAATCAATCGCATTACCCGCATTGACCTCTTCTTCATCTATAAGATCCAGAACATTATTAAAATGGAGCGGCGCCTCTTGAAGGAAGGCCTCACCGAGGAAACCCTGAAGGCTGCCAAACGGATCCAGATGCCCGATGAAGCCATCGCCCACTTTGCTGAAGTCACTGTAAAGGACGTGGAAAATTTCAAAAAGAAACTGAATTTCCACCCCGATTTCAAAATGGTAGATACCTGCGCTGCCGAATTTGAAGCCCACACCCCTTACTACTACTCCACCTACGGTGCAGAAGACGAAGTGAAGCCCCAGGGCAAAGGATCCGTCGTAGTCTTCGGTTCCGGCCCCATCCGCATCGGACAGGGCATCGAATTCGATTACTGCTCCGTTCACGCCTCCTGGGCATTGAAAAAGGCGGGAAAGAAATCCATCGTCATTAACAATAACCCGGAAACCGTGTCCACGGACTTTGATACCTCCGATTCCCTCTATTTCGAACCGCTCACCGAGCAGGACGTAATGGAAGTCATTGAAAAGGAAAAGCCGGAAGGGGTCATCTGCCAGTTCGGCGGCCAGACCGCCATCAACCTGGCTACCCCTATGGCCAAGAGGGGCATCCGTATCATCGGTTCCTCCAATGAATCCATCGATATGGCGGAAGACAGAGAACGGTTCGACACCCTCTGCGGCCAGCTGGGCATCCCCCGTCCGAAGGGCTGCCTGGTGGAAAGCGTGGAAGAAGCTATGCAGAAGACGGAAGAACTGGAATATCCCCTCATCGTACGCCCCAGTTACGTATTGGGCGGCCGGGCCATGCAGATCGTCTACGACCAGGCGGAACTGCGCCAGTACCTGAAAGAAGCGGTGGTGGCATCCCATGAACATCCGGTCCTCATCGACCAGTACATGGTGGGCCGGGAAGTGGAAATCGACGCCATCTCCGACGGCGTGGACGTCTGCATTCCGGGCATCATGGAACAGATCGAACGCTCCGGCGTCCACTCCGGCGACTCCATTGCCGTATACCCGCCCCAGCACCTGCCCCGGGACGTCATTGATACTTTGACAAAGTACACCAAGGACATTGCCTGTGCCATGAATGTCAAAGGCCTCGTGAACATCCAGTTCATCGTGGTAGGCGGCAAAGTCTACGTCATCGAAGTGAACCCCCGTGCCAGCCGTACCGTGCCTTTCATGAGCAAGATTACCGGCATCAACATGGTGGAATACGCTACCCGGGTAGCTCTGGGCGAACCGCTCCATACCCTGGGCCTCCCCCTGGGTCTCGTACCGCCGAAGAACTATGTGGCCATCAAAGCGCCGGTGTTCTCCTTCTCCAAACTGGGCCTCGTAGAAATCAAACTGGGACCGGAAATGAAATCCACCGGTGAAGTCATGGGTATCGGCCATACCTACCAGGAAGCCCTGTACAAGGCGGTGGTGGCAGCCAACCTTATGGTTCCTGCCGGCGCCAACGTGCTCATCACCGTCAGCGACCGGGATAAACCGGAAACGGCGGAACTGGCCAAGGGCTTCGTGGATCTGGGATACCACCTCATCTGCACCTCCGGTACCGGTGCCTATTTCCAGAGCCTCGGCATTCCTGTAGAAATCATTAAGAAGATTCACGAAAAAGGGGAAAACTGCGAAAAGTATCTGAAATCCGGCAAAGTGGACATGGTGCTGAATACCATTTCCTACGGCAGCCAGATCGAGCAGGAAGGCTATGACCTCCGTCGTATTGCGGTGGAACTGGCCATCCCCTGCATTACCTCCCTGGACACCGCCAAGGAAGTGCTCCGCGTCATGGCATCCACCGGCGGCGCTGAACACCATGTGGAAGCTATCCAGGACTATGTGAAGGAGTAATACCATGTCAGGTTTTGTAGAAAAAGGAATCATCCGGGTCCACAATCACGTGGGCCCCGGCATCTGGCTCATGCAGATCGAACTGCCCCGCATTGCCAGGGAAGCAAAGCCCGGCCAGTTCGTCCATGTAAAAGTGAACGACCCCCGCTATATCCTGCGCCGTCCCATTTCCATCGCCGGCACCGACGCGGGCAGGGGCATCGTGGAAATCATCTACCGCATCGTAGGTAAAGGCACCGACGCCATGTCCCGCCTCAAAGTGGGGGACACCCTGGACTGCCTGGGACCCCTGGGCACCTCCTTCGATATGGATAAAGACCACATCGTAGGCATCGGCGGCGGCGTAGGCATCGCCCCCATCCTCTTTATGGCAAGGGCTTCCAGAGAAGGCCAGATGACCGTGGTCATCGGCGGAAGAAATAAGGAAGAAGTCTTCTGGAAAGACCTTTTCCCCAAGAAAGTACGGCAGATGATCGTCACCACCGACGACGGCTCCTACGGCATCAAAGGCTTCTCCGTATCCGTCCTCCCCAAACTCTTTGCGGAAGAAAAAGTGGATGAAGCCTGCGTCTGCGGCCCTGGCATCATGATGAGGACCGCCGCAGAAATGGCAAAAGACGCCGGCGTTCCCTGTGAAGTTTCCATGGAACGGCGCATGGGCTGCGGCATCGGCACCTGCCTTGGCTGCGTATGCGACAGGAAAGATGGCAAAGGCCACTACAAAGTCTGCGCCGACGGCCCTGTATTCAATGCAGAGGAGGTGGTCTTATGAGCAGCCTGTCAGTCACATTCATGGGTATCCCCATGGCCAGCCCGGTCATCGGCGCCTCCGGCACCGCAGGCTATGGTCTGGAACTGAATGACTACATCGACATGAAAAAAATCGGCGCCATCTCCGGCAAAGGTTTGGCACCTACACCCTGGAAAGGAAACGAAGGGGTCCGCATAGCTGAAACTACCTCGGGCATGCTGAACTGCATCGGCCTTGAAAACCCCGGAGCCCCTTACTTCATTGAACACTACCTGCCGGAAGTAAAGAAACTCCCCACCCGCTTCATTGCCAACATGGTGGGGAAGAGCGTGGAAGAATATGCCGAATGCGCCCGCATGCTTACGGTGCCCGGCATTGACGCCCTGGAAGTCAATATTTCCTGCCCCAACGTCAAAGAAGGAGGCGCCGCCTTCGGCACCGACGCCAGACAGGCAGCAGCCGTCACCAGAGCTGTGAAGGATGCTACCACCCTTCCGGTAATGGTTAAGCTCTCCCCTAACGTAACGGACGTGGTATCTATTGCCAAAGCCGTGGAAGACGCAGGGGCCGACAGCCTTTCCCTCATCAATACCCTCCTTGGCATTGCCATCGACACCCGCACCCGCCGCCCCATTCTGGGCAACATCACCGGCGGTCTCTCCGGCCCCGCCGTAAAACCGGTGGCCCTCCGCATGGTATGGCAGGTGGCAAAAGCCGTCCGCATCCCCGTCTGCGGCCTGGGCGGCATTATGACCGGCGAAGATGCCATCGAATTCATGATGGCCGGCGCCTCCACCGTCCAGGTGGGCACTGCAAGCCTGGCAGACCCCACCGCCATGGAACGGATCGTAAAGGAAATGGACGAATGGTGCGATAAAAACAACGTGAAAGATATCAATGAAATCGTGGGAACATTGAAAGACTGAAAAAAGCAGCGGCCCAGCCGCTGCTTTTTTCAGTGGGGCGCGGCTTATGGACACGCCCTGCGGGCGTGAGGGTTCAAAGGGTTCAAAAGGTTCTGAAGGTTCAAAGGGTTCTGGTGGGCGGCTGCGCCGCCAGTATTATAAAACCTTTACAACCGCCCTTACGGGCGAGGGAAAAGCTCCCCCTTTGGTGGCTGGCGCCACCACCTTCCCCCCGCAAGCGGTGGGACAACAACCCGTGCTTAATGTAGAGCCACTTATGAGTGGAATGTTATACGGAGCTTTATTGTGCCCCCGCACAGCGGGGTGGCAAGGGAACACGATTCGTAGGGGAGCGAAGCAACCTGAGAATCGTGTGACACGCTTCCCACCGGGGCAAAGGTGGTGCCGTAGGCACCAAAGGGGGAAAAGCTACTGGAGGTGGCTAACTCACCGCCATGTTTAGGGTGGCTTATGTGACAGAAAGGCATTCCCGTAACGCTGACTATAAAACTCATCGCCCAAAGGCCGCCACCACCACCCTCGGCCCGCAGGGCCGTCGCCCCTTTCTACACAACCCGCCGCCTCAGGCGGTGCACAGCGAACACATTTTGAAGGAGCGCCAGCGACACACAAAATGTAGTGAGTCGTTTCCCCTTTAGGGGCCATAACCTTCGGGGCCGAAGGCCCCGTCTACCCTCTGCCCTTTAAATACATAACTACCACTCTATATAACCTATAAATACAAAAGCGTTTGACGCAAAAATGCTCCACCATGCATTCCCATGCACCTCTACCAAACCGATATCCTGCAATCAATACAAATGACCACCGATTTTATAAGCTATTTATGCTATGAAATGTATGAATGCTTTTTCAAGTGAGAAAACAAACTTTGTCAAAGAAATATTGGATAATGGGGTATAAAAGATATATATTATAACCATACAAAGTATTTGTTACAGCCCGTGATGAAGCGGGTTCTTTTAATGGAGGCACTCACAAGAATGAAAGAACAGCAGGTTGAAAACGAAGTTATTATGGAAAAAGAAAAACAGGAAGAAATCTCCTGGGCTTTACTGGAACTGGCATCTCTGAATAAACAGTAATCGACCTGCTGCCGCAAGGCAGCTTTTTTATTGGGCAAACAGGGGAAGAAAAACCTGCCCAGCCGGGGACTGCCATTCCCCAATCCCCGATCCCTGATCC
>NZ_CALGPS010000014.1 GCF_937959425.1 uncultured Dialister sp. | reverse complement strand
TGAGGGTGTTTTAGGCTATTTTTGCAAAGGGTGGTTTTTTAACAGCCACTAAATAGCTTGCTATTCGCGTCGACTTATTCCTTGCATTGAATAAAAATGCAAGAATGAAATCCGATAACGATTTAATCAGCGCTTCCTTAGACGACAGGCGGCATATATACTCATCGCCGCGAAGCGGCGATACCACAACCCTCTGAACCCTTTGAACCTTCTGAACCCTCTGAACCCTGCCACGCAGTGGCTCCATGGGCAATCCACAACCCTCAGCCGCGGAGCGGCTGTCAAACCTTAAAACCTTAAGAATCTTCGGGACCGAAGGTTCCTGCCCCCTTCAATCCCCTCTGGACCTTGGGCCGCGAGACGGCCCGGATATAGTATAATGAAGCAAGTATATGATGGTTTCCTATAGTGAGGTTTTTTATGATATTCCGCTTGGTTATGCTCCTGCTTGGCTGGCTGGCGTTCCTTCTGCCCGTTTCGGCAGAGGCGCCGGTTCATCTGACAGTGCAGTTTCCCTACAGCCTGAACGGGTCAAAGGAAATCCCTGCCAGCGTTGGCAGTACGCAGCTCCTTTTTATTTCACTGGATCATTTCAACCACCCGGAAGAACGGGCTTCCGTCACTGTTTCCCTGCCTGAAGGCCTTTCGGCCAGGAGCGGAAAGGAATGGCAGGTGGAGGATGGAGACATCCACATGGAGCTCACCCTTCCTGCAGATTATGGCAATGTATTTGAGGTTATTCCGGTGGCCCTGTCTCCTTCCCTGCCGGAGGGAGAAGGCGCTCTCTCTGTCAGGGTGGCAGGGGAGGACTGGAGTCTTTCCAAAAAAGTGGATTTTGCCATCAAAGATATACCGGCAGAGGAAAAGGAGGCCGTTGGCAGGCAGGAATCCTGGTATATCCAGTCGGTGGTTCTGCCGGTGAATGAGCAGGGGGAGACCGATGCCCGCCTTTCGCCAAATACCATGGTGCTTCCTGATGTGACTTTGGAAAATATCAGGCACCGTCTCACCGGCGCCCCCATTGACTGGGCAGCGGTGCTGGATAAACCGGATACGTACCTGCTTTTGGATATGAGAAACCCCGGGAGGGATGTGCGAACTGTCCATTTCAAGGCGGAGCTTGTGGACCGGGGAAGCGGCGAAGTGAAGGAAGGGCTCATGTCGTCTTCTCCGGAAGAGGGAAATGTGGATTTGGATCATTCTTCTTCCACGGAAGCAGATTTTTCCCTGAATGGAGGGAAAATGCAGACGGCGGTGATTCCCCTCTATGCCAATTCTTTTGCCATGACAGAGGGGGACTATAATCTTCGCATTACCCTGTCGGATGGTGAAAATGAAAAATTGACGGAGATTCCTCTGACGGTGGTGAAGAACCGCAGCGCCGGACTTCTGTCCACTGCCATTTCTTCCTGCTGTCTGCTGCTGATTCTTCTTTCACTGGGGCGGATCAGAAAAACCATGATCCGTATCGGTGCCAGAGGCGACATTGCAGCCGCGCTCTTTGCAGCCCTGGCTTTTGGCGGCGTGGTGGTGCCGGTGACCCTTCTGGGAGATTTCCTTCATGTGATTCTCGGGCCCTTTTCCGGACTGGTGACGGGACTTTTAAGCGGCGTGGTGCAGTACATGCTCCTTATGTCGCTGCTCATTCTTTTCCGCCGTCCAGGAGTGACTGCCCTTTTCTACCTCATTCGCTGGCTGCTGTCGGCCATTCTCTTTGGTCGGGTAACGCCGGCAGGCATCCTTCTCACCGCTTCTTCCATTGCAGTGATTGAAGGAGCCCTTCTCCTGACTGGATTCTACAGGAAGGAAAAGCTCACTTTGGCCTATGGCCTTTTCATATCCCTTGTGATGGGTATCTGTGATGCAGGGCTTACTTTCATCAATATGCAGCAGCTCATGCTTTTTTATCGTCTTTATTATGCAGACTGGTTTATCGGTCTGTACATGGTGATTAACGGCCTTCTCTACAGCAGTCTGGGAAGTTTCCTGGGCTGGAAAACAGGAAGCCGCCTGAGGCAGGTGATGGGTTCATGATTCTTGATATACAGGATTTCTCCTGCCGATACAGGACAAGAAACAGGGATACCATCAGCCATCTTTCCTTTCAGGCAGGAGAGGGAGAAATGGTACTCATCGCCGGCCGTTCAGGCTGCGGCAAATCCACTCTCATTAAAGCGGTGACCGGGCTTCTGGAGGATGTGGACATGAAGGGTTCCATGACCCTCTGCGGCAGGGATATTTTTTCCATGACCGCCGAGGACATAGGAATCATGGCCGGTACGGTGTACCAGACTCCTGACGACCAGCTCTTTGCCATGACGCTTTCGGACGAAGTGGGATTTGCCCTGGAAAACCGGGGTGACAGTGAAAGCTGCATCCGAAGGGAAGTCTCCCTGGCCCTGGACAGGGTAGGACTTTCGGGCATGGAGGAAAGAAGCATTCATGCCCTTTCCGGCGGTCAGCGGCAGCGGCTGGCATTGGCTTCTATCCTTGTCACCCATCCCCGTCTTCTTATTCTGGATGAACCGGTAAGCCAGATGAATCCCAAGGGCGTCCGGGATTTCCTTAACCTTCTCCACAGCCTGAACCGGGAAGACCGTATGACCATCCTCATGGTGGAGCATAGGGTAAATGAACTGGCTTCCCATTTCCCAAGGCTCTGCATTATGGATCAGGGCCGCTTCATTTATGACGGCCCTACGGAGCAGGCGTGGAATGAAATGGGAGATACGGAAAGGTACGGCATACGGGAACCCCAGCTTGTAAAACTGGCCCGAAGGCTCCATCTGCCCTATGCTTCTTCGGACATGGAAACCACGGTGGCCGAAATCAAAAGGGCAGGGATTTCTTTTGCGTCCCATGTGCTTTCAAGGCGCCGTCCTTCCGGCGGGCCGGTGGTTCTGGAAGGAAGAAATATTCACTACACCTATCCCGAAGCCCCGTCGGAAACGCTGAAGGGGCTGTCCTTTACGGCAGGGCAGGGGAGCATTACAGCCCTTATGGGATTTAACGGTGCAGGAAAATCCACCCTTCTCAATCTGCTGGCAGGACTTCTGAAGCCGGAAAAAGGCGAGGTACTGATTGATGGAAAGCCGGCGGAGGAAGAAAGGTACCATGCAGGCTTCATGCGGCAGGAAGCGGATCTCATGCTGCTTACCGATTCGGTGGAAGAAGAACTGACCTGGAATAACAGGGATCTTTCGGAAGAGGAGCTGGGAGTGCTTCTTCATAAACTTCATCTGGCCCATTACCGTCATGATTTTCCTCTGGCCCTGTCCAAGGGGCAGCGGCTTCGGGTGGTTTTCGGTGCCCTTCTGGCCAGGAAGGACAACAGGCTCCTGATTCTGGATGAGCCTACCACCGGACAGGACCAGAAAAGCCTTCGGGATATCCGTCACATGCTCACCATGGCCGCTTCAGAGGGAAGAACTGTTTTCATCTGTACCCATGATATGGAACTGGCGGCGGATTTGGCAGAGGAAGTGTATCTGCTGAAAGAAGGACAGTTCATAGCCCACGGCAGTCCCCATGATTTGTTCAGCTGCCGCCGGCTCATGAAAGAAAGCGGCCTTGCCATGCCGCCTATGCTGGATGTTTCAGAAAAACTTTCCATTGAACCCTGTGTCACCATAGAGGAGGTGCTGGCCCATGTCGTTTCGACAGACCTTTGAAGGAGGGGACAGGAAATCGGTGATTTCCGCCCTGGACGGAAGGACCAAGCTGTGTATCCTTCTTCTATACGCATTCATGATGGTTATCGTGGATAATGCCCGCAGTCTGTTTATCCTTTTTACGATAACCCTGCTTCTCCACTTTCTGGGAAAAACGCCGGTACATAAATGGAAAATGCTTTCCATATTCCTGCTGCTGGGACTTTGGGGGTCCATTTCCAGCCAGGCCCTCTTTTTTGCCCAGAATCCGAGAACTCCGCTTTTTATGCTGATTTCCCCGAATTTTCCTTTTCTGGGCTCCCTTACCGGCGGTCTGTATATTTACCGGGAAGGCATTATTTATGGAGCGGTACAGGGCATGCGTACTGCCTCCATGATAGCCCTGGGGCTCCTTGTATGCTGGACCAGCGATCCCCGGGATCTTTTAAAGGGGCTCACATCCTGGCACCTGTCGCCTCAGGCATCTTTCATGCTGGTGACGGCCATCCGCTTTTTCCCCATCCTGGCGGCGGAGGCGGGAGAAGTGATGACGGCTCTGCAGCTCCGAAGCGGATCCAGAAGGGGAAGGCATGGCGTAATCCGCCATATTCCCTACATGATCAAGCCTCTTCTGGCCCGCTGCCTTCGCCGTGCCCAGACCCTTTCCCTCTCCGTCACCAGCCGCGGCCTTTTCCTGGCCAGGGAAAGGGAAGGAAGGCCCTGGGAGAAAAGGGAAAAGGGGGTATGTCTGCTGGCGGCTTTCTTTGTGGCGGGCTGCGGTATTTCCAAGATACTCTATGCCCTTTCCCTGAAAGGCTTTTATTTCGGCATGCTCCGAATGGTTTATGACTGGACGAAATTATACTTATGAAATCATGGAAAACGATGCTTCTCTTCCTCCTTCTGGCTTCCACCTGGGCCGTTCTTTTTCTGGTAACCGGCAGCAAAACGCCCTGGCAGATGTTTTCGCCTAAGGATAAAGATGCCGGCCTGGTGGTGCCGCTGGGGGAGATGGCAGGAAGAAATTATGACCGCATGGGATTTGATGGGGGCGTAGTCCTGTACACCCCTTCTGACGGCGGCTGGATGATCGGCACAGCCAATGGGGAGCTGCGCCATCTTTCAAGAGAAGGCAGTGAAAAATGGAGTCACTCTCTGGGAAATGGTCTCATCCGTGCCCTGACCCTGTCGGAGGACGGAAAAAGAGTGTATGCCGGTGAAAAAAGTCCCGACGGCTATCTCTATGCCATGGATGTTAAATCCGGCGACGTGCTCTGGAAATTCCGGGGCTTTGATGTCATCGGAGGAGAACCGGACATCCGGGCGGACCCTCAGGCCATCCATATATCCACAGATTATGAGGGAAATGTGTATGCTCTGTTTTACCGGTTTACGGTACTGGAAAACGGACAGAGAGGATATGTAAGCCGGGTGGTGTCCTTTACCAGGGATGGCAGGGAAAGATGGCGCTATCCGAAAGAAAAGCCTATGGACGCCTGGGTGAACTGGGGGGATGTGACCCCTGAGGGCGGCCGCTTTGCCTTCGGTACCGCCAATTATGATAAATCTAAGATAGAAAATTTGGAGTATAATAAGAATATATATGTACTTCAGGGAGAGACAGGGGAGCTGCTCCATGAAGTATCTATCCCAAAGGCAGCGCCTTTCCAATCCGTGCCCCTGCGAAACGGGCCGTCCTACTCCCGTGACGGCCGGTATCTTGCCGCCATGACCAGTGACGGCAGAGGATTTCTCTTTGACAGGGATGGCAGCCTTCTCTGGAAAAGGACTCTGTCGGAGGCTAAAGAAATAGGAGGCACCTGGTTCTTTGCCGCCGGACGGGACGCCATTCCCCTTGCTGACGGTGTGCTCTTTGATACCATCAATACCTTTAATAAGGACAACTGGCAGATGGCGGCACCGGTAATCCACCCCTCCAGCAACAGCCTTTTCTATTTTTCCCTGGACGGTGAATTCCGCTGGAAATATACAGCCCCCGGAGAAATCGAAGCGGTGAGCTGCGCCGACGGCCTTGCGGCCCTGGCTGTAGGGCGGAATGTGAGAAACCACGATTATGAAGCCCACGGGGCGGAAGCGGTTTCCCTTAAAGACGGCAGCCGTCTAGTCCGGTATCATACAAAAGGCCCCCTGCAGAACATAGCCATATCCGATGACGGTACCCTTATGGCAGGCATTGAAGTGCCGGCGGTTACGCCGGAAGGAAGTCTTCTGGGCGCCTACAGGCTTCATATATGGAAGACATAGGTGGCCGCCGCCTGCGGCGGCCATAAAGGAGATACTTATGATTACTCGATTTATGAAATACTACAGACCCTACATGAAAATCCTGGTGTGGGTCATTATCGGCACCTTTGCCATGGCGGGGCTGGATCTGATTTTCCCTATGGTGGTAAGGAACCTGATAAACCAGGTACTGCCGGAGAAGGATATGCACCGGCTTCTCTGGGGTTCCGGCATCCTTCTTCTTCTCTATATCATCAATTTCATCATCCAGTTCATGGTGCAGTACTACGGCCATGTGATGAGCGCTTCCATTGAGCATGATATGCGCCGGGATCTTTTCGGTCACATTGAAAAGCTGTCCTTCCATTATTTCGACAATGAAAAGACGGGGCAGCTCCTTTCCCGCATTACCAGCGATATTACGGAAATCAGCGAGCTTTCTTTCCGTGGGCCCAACGATGTGCTTCTCTGCGGCGTCATCATGGCAGGCACCCTGGTGGTCATGCTTCTGATGAACTGGAAGCTGGCCCTCCTCATCGGCGCCCTTCTGGTGGCAAAGGCCGTTCACACGGTGAAAATCAACAGGAAGATGAAAGGCGCTTTTCGCAGGAACAGGAAGATGGCGGGGGAAGTGGCGGCCAGGGCGGAGGAAAGCCTTTCCGGCATCCGTCTGGTGAAGGCCTTTGCCCAGGAGGCCTTTGAATTGAAAAGGTTTGAAGAGAAGAGCGTGGAACTGAGAAATACAAAATTTGAGTCCTACCGCCTTGTGGGTTATTTCTCCGGAAGTATCAATTTCTTTACCAACTTTATTAATGTGGTAGTTATCCTGGCAGGGGGCTGGATGATTACAAGGAATGAACTGCTCCTTTCCGATTTCGTGGCCTTCCTTCTCTATGTGAATATCTTCATGCGGCCCGTATTCCGCCTTACCATTCTGGCAGAGGTGTACCAGAGGGGCATGGCCGGCTTCCACCGGTTTGAGGAAATCATGCACACAGAGCCGTCCATTCAGGATCCGCCCCATCCCCTGGCTCTTGCCCATGTGAAAGGGGACATTGATTTCCACGACCTGTCCTTCGGCTATGAGCCCGGCAGGCTGATTCTCCATCATCTTGACTTTGATATCCCTGCCGGTAAAACTGTGGCTTTTGTAGGAGAAACGGGCGCCGGCAAGAGCACCCTGGTCAGCCTCCTCCTCCGGTTCTATGAACCGACTGAAGGCTCCATTACCCTGGACGGCCATAATTTGAATGAATTTGCCCAAAAGGATCTCCGACGGAAAATCGGCATTGTACAGCAGGATGTATTCCTTTTTGGCGACACCATTGCGGAAAACATTGCCTACGGCAGGGAAGGGGCTTCCATGGATGACATCCGCCGCGCGGCCAAACTGGCGGCGGCTGATGAATTTATCGAATCCCTGCCTAATGGCTATGACACAAAGGTAGGAGAAAGGGGCGTAAAGCTTTCCGGCGGGCAGAAACAGAGGATTGCTATTGCCCGGGTATTCCTGAAGAATCCGCCGGTGGTCATTTTCGACGAAGCCACCTCCGCTCTGGATACACAGACGGAAAAAACGGTGCAGGCTACCCTGGATGACCTGGCTAAAGACAGAACCACTATCATCATCGCCCACCGCCTCTCCACCGTGAGAAATGCGGACTGCATCTACGTCCTTGACCATGGCCGCCTCATAGAATCCGGCAGCCATGATGACCTCATCGCCCAAAAAGGTAAATACTATGAGCTCTATGAGGCCCAGAAGAAAAAGAAGAATGAGGAATAGGGGAACCGGCGGTGGTGCCATGCCGCAGCAGTGACAAGCCGGATAGGAAACTATTCGCAAAAAGTTTCCTGTTGGTGTGAAACACAGTGGTGCCAAGTCGAACGGGAACCTGTATGCGAAAAGTTTCCTGTCGCGGTGAATGGCAGAAGTGGCAAGTCGGACGGGAACCTGTATGCGAATAGTTTCCTGTCGTGGTGAATAGCAGTCGTGTCAAGCCGAATAGGAACCTATATGCGAAAAGTTTCCTGCTGCGGTGAATAGCAGCGGTGACAAGCCGGACGGGAAACCCTTAGCGAAAAGTTTCCTGCTGCGGTGAATAGCAGTGGTGTCAAGTCGAACGGGAAACTGTATGCAAAAAGTTTCCTGTCGCGGTGAACGGCAGCGGTGACAAGCCGGATAGGAAACTATTCGCAAAAAGTTTCCTGTCGGTGTGAAACGCAGTGGTGCCAAGCCGGACGGGAAAACCTTCGCAAATAGTTTCCTGTCGCAGTGAATAGCAGTGGCGCCAAGCCGAACGGGAAACTATATGCAAACAGTTTCCTGTCGCGGTGACTAGCAGTTGTGTCAATCCGGACAGGAAACTATTCGCCAAAAGTTTCCTGTTGGTGTGAAACGCAGTGGTGACAAGCCGGACGGGAAACCCTTAGCAAAAAGTTTCCTGTCGCGGTGAACGGCAGCGGTGTCAAGCCGGATAGGAAACTATTCGCCAACAGTTTCCTGTCGCGGTGAATAGCAGAAGTGGCAAGCCGGACAGGAAACCATTCGCCAACAGTTTCCTGTTGCGGTGAATGGCAGTCGCGTCAAGCCGGACAGGAAACTATTCGCAAAAAGTTTCCTGTTGGTGTGAAACACAGTGGTGCCAAGCCGGACGGGAAACTATTTGCCAACAGTTTCCTGCCGCTATGAATGACAGAAGTGGCAAGTCGACCAGGAAACCTTCTGAACATAAAAAGAATGCCAGGAAATATAACCATTTCTTGGCATTCTTTTTTCTTACGCTTCTACAGCTTTTCTGAGGGCCAGGAGGTTTTCTTCCGGTGCTTTGGGATTTACTACGCAGCCGGGGCCCAGGATGAGGCCTTTTCCGTCTACCTGGGAAATGGCATCTTTTACATGGGCTGTAATTTCTTCCGGCGTGCCGTCCAGAATGATGTCGTCATATTTAAGGACGCCGTCTACGAAGTAGGGGGCGGACTTGATGCCTGCCAGCAGGCATTTGTCCGTAAGGGCCCGGGCTTCCTTCAGGCTGGGCCAGGTGTGGCGGTCGTGCCAGTTAATGCAGTTTACGGGATAAGAGGCCACTTCATTGAAATAGATGTCCTCCCCGTGGATATGGACTGCATTGAACCAGGTCTTCTTTGCATAGGATTTGATGACCTGCAGATCATAGAACTTGCCGAATTCTTCAAATTCATGAAGGTTCATGACAGAGCGGGTGGCGTTCTGGGTGGCAAAGAAGAAGCCGTCCACGCCGGCGTCAATGTTATAGCCGATGAAATCAAGGGTGGTGGCGGTAATGGCGGCCAGGGCATGGTGAACGGAGGCAGGATAGTTGATCATATCCATAAGGAGACGGTCGCCGGCCATTTTCTTCAGCGTAGAGAAGGGACTGAAAATGGTCTGGATCACCGGTGTGCCGGGTTTTCTCCTCTTTACCAGTTCCCTGGCAAATTCAATCTGCTTGCCGTAGGTTCCCTGGATGGCAGGAATGGCCTTCAGCGTGTCATAGTCCGCAGGGCTTTTAATGGCAAAGTTTTTGACGATTGGTTCCCTGTATGGGTCGCAGTAAATGGTAATCTGGTTGCCGAAGTCCTGGGTGCTGTAGAGGCCGAAGGGCATCATTTTAATATAGTCAAAATCATATTTCTCTGTAAACTGCACTTCCGCTTCTGCCAGGGAAATAGGATCCTGGTCAAATTCAGACAGGTGCATCCAGGCGCCCACCGGCACATGGTCCACCTCTTGGCCCGCCAGGGCTGCCCTGATTCGTTCTTCTCTATTCATAGCAATCTCCTTTCAGAAACAGGATTATTTATTTTTTTTAATTATACCATAGGAAGGGGAGGGAAGATAATAAATGGAAATAGGGGAGTGGAGAATGGGAAATAGGGGAGTGGAGAATGGGGAATGGGGGAGTGGAGAATGGGGAATGGGAAATGGGTAGTTTCTTACTGCCTTATTGTCCTCCGCTTGCGGGGGAAGGTGGTGCCGCAGACACCACCTTCCCCATCTTGTCAGTCCCTTTCTAAAAAAGGTATAATACAGATACAATCAAAGGCGGTCAGGTTATGAATATATATAAAGACAGATTATGGCTGGCCCTGCTTACGGGGATAGTTTCTCTGTGCATGGGCTTTTCTGAATTTTACACATGGCGTATCGGCTGGCATCCCGGCTCTGTTCCCTGGAACAGGGAGGCGCTGCTCCATGGTTCTGACGCGGTGGGGGTACTGGCCCTTTCCGTTCTTACTTTTGTCGTGATTTCTCTCTTCATGAAGTATGCCGGCAGTCTTTCTTCCTTTTCGGAGAAAATAGGGGCAGAGGGCAGTCCCCTGGAGGCTCCCTTTGCCTTCATCATGGCTTTTCTGCTTCTGGCATGGATGCCTTTTTTTCTTGTGTTCTACCCGGGGACAGGCATGAATGATACCACCGATATTATGCGGGCAGGCATATGGGCCACGGGGCAGCATACTTTTATTTACTGCATGTTTATTTACGGACTCACCCAGGCGTCGGATATGCTTTTCCACACCACCTCCTATGGTCTGGCAGCGGCGTCGGTGATTCAGATGCTTCTCTTTTCTGCAGGCATTGCCTACTGCCTGTCCTGGATTTACAGGCGGACCGGCAGGCTTTGGCTTACCTCTCTTCTGACTCTGTACTATGCTTTCCTTCCCCTTATTGCCAATATGTCCTTTTCCAATGTGAAGGATGTGCTTTTTTCAGTTACCATCCTTCTCTGGGTGCCACTGGTCACTTCCTTTGTGTCCGGATACAGGGAAAATGCATGGGAGTCGAATAAAAGACTTTTCATTCTGGCAGGTCTTTGCATGATGCTTCTTAGAAATAACGGGATTTACGTGTTTGTGGTCATGCTTCTTTTTCTGGTATGGCTTATGAAGGGAATCCGCGTGAATCTTCTTCTCACCGGACTTGTGATGATTGCCATTGCAGTGACTCCTGATGTGGCTATCAAGCAGATTTTAAATCTACCCCAGCTTTTTCAGGAACGGGTGGGTATTCCTCTGCAGCAGTTTTCCCGGGCCGTGGCGGTGGGGGTGCCGCTGACGGAGGAGGAAAAGGCCTATTCCGTTAAGATGATGATTCCCGGTCGCATTGCCAAATGGTATGACCCTTTCACCGTAGACCTCATTAAGTGGAACAGCGATTTTGATTTCTACTATTTCAACAGCCATCCCGATGATTTCTGGAAAAACTGGAAATCCCTGGGGAAGCGGAACAAAGAGGTCTATGTGGAGGCCTGGCTTTTTGCCACCTACGGCTATTGGGCTTTTCCTGCGCCTGATGAAATGACCCAGTCCCGCTTCGGCTGGGCTTTCTCTGAAAGCGACCTGAAGAACGGTTTAAGCCCTGACCATAACAATGCCTATAAAACGGCGGATATCCATACCTTTTTTAAAAAAGATACCCAGGAGAAGCTGGGTACTTTCATGTGGAACCACAGCCGCTACTTGGGAGCCGGCACCTGCCTGTGGCTTACTTTGTGCATGGGCCTCCTTCTTTTCTACAGGCGGCAGTACAGCCGGTTTCTGGTGCTGCTTCCGGCCTGCCTTCTCTGGGGCACTCTGATGATTGCCACGCCAGCGGCTTTTGTATATCGCTATGTCTATTTCTTTCCCCTCTGCATGCCCTTTTTCCTGCTGCTTCCTTTCCTTCCGGAAGGTAAATACGGCAGGACGAAATGGGCGGACACGGTGGTGTTAAAGGGGAAACCGATACAGAATTCCATGCTTTCAGAAGGGCAGAAGAATGACGGATATACACACTGGAAGGACTAAGGAAGCACTGATTCATTCATAGAATCTGCTTTTATAAGAATTTTTTTGCACTGCTTCGTCATGGGACTCCTTAAATAACTGCTGTTTCCTTTCCTGCTCCTTTCATTACTTAAAATTTTATGAATAAAAGCAGATAGTGATTGAATCATCGCTTCTCTGGGGAGAAATCAATGAAACTTTTCCGCTGGGACAGGGCCTGCCGGGCATCCATGGTATTTTCCTTCTTTCTTTCGCCGGCAGCCTGGTATACCTATAAAATCGACAGTATGGGAGAAAAGGTGACAGAGGCCGGACAGGCCATACTGACCGGCCATGATGGCTGGGTGCTGCTTCTTCTTTTTCTCCTCTTTTCGGCGGTGCTTCCGCCTTTTGCAAGGCTGTGGCTTACTCTGCCCTGCCAAAGTGAAAAGGGAGGGGAGAGCCCGTTCTTCCTGCCGGCCTTTCTTCTCATGGCCCTGTGGCAGGTGCCCTTTCTTTTGGCCCTTTATCCGGCTCCCGGCATGAATGATACCCTTTTCATGATGGAAAATCCTCTTTATGCCGGCGTGCAGTTTCCCTGGCTCTATTCTCTCCTCTACGGATATGGATCCATGGCAGGGAAGTATCTCTTCGGCAGCCGGGAGCCGGTGATATTCCTCTTCTCCCTGGTGCAGCTTCTTTTGTATGCCTGGGGCCTTACGAAGATTGTGTTTTGGGTATACCGGCGGCACAGCAGGTATGCAGCCATACCTCTTTACTTCTATTTCCTGCTGCTTCCCATCATAGGAAATTACGGTATGGCCGCTGTAAGGGACGGCCTCTTTTCCCTCTGCCTTGCAGGATTTATGGTTCTCATGACAGAAGAGAGCTGGGAAAAAAGGGAATACATTTTCTTTTCTCTTCTGTCCCTGGGGCTCATGCTGCTTCGAAGCAACGGCGTTTACATTGTATTTTTTCTTATGGCAGTTTCCTCTTTTTACAGGAAATCCTGGAAAAAGCCGGCGGCTATTTTTATCATCTGCGCCCTGGCGGCCATCCTTCCCGGCCGCATGATTCTGTCCTGCCATCACTGGGAGCCCCTTTTCCAGGAAAGCATGGCCATTCCCTTGCAGCAGATGGGGAGGGTGCTTGTTATGGGAGGAGAGAGAAGCGATGAGGCCGCTCTCCTTATGAACCATCTTCTTCCGGAAGAAAAATGGAAGAAGGATTATTCTCCTGCCACCGTGGATTTTGTGAAATGGGACGATGATTTCAGGCGGAATGACCTGAACCGGGAGAAGGCTGCCTTTCTTAAGGCCTGGATAGACACGGGCCTTAAGAATCCGAGGATATATGTAGAAGGCTGGATGACGGAAACCTACGCCCTGTGGAATCTGGATCCCCTGGAACATGGTGTACAGTCCCGCTTCGGCTGGGCCCTGTCTGACGAGAACACGAAGAACATGAAACCTTCGGACAATGATATGCTGGCTTTGGGAGATTTCCCCATGCCCTTTGGGCTGAAAGCATTTCTTGGAAATTATACCTATTCCGGAAGCCGGTTTCTGGGAAGCGGGCTCTGCCTGTGGATTACCCTTTTCTTCTGTCTCCTCTTTTACCTTAGCGGCAGAAGGAGACTCATTTTGGCAGCCCTTCCTCTTCTGGCGAATACGGCCACCCTTCTTCTTTCTACGCCGGCGTCGGCGGTGTTCCGCTATTCCTTCGCCTATGTTTTGGGGCTGCCCCTGCTTCTGATTCTTTTCTTTCTCAGGGAAGAAATCTGATTTCCCACTCTGCCCTATTTTATAAGGAGCTTTCTTATGGAAAAAATAGAGAATCCTGCCCAGTATGAAGCCATTCATTCCGAGGGACCCACCCTGGTCATTGCAGGCCCCGGTACCGGGAAGACCTATACCATTATCGAGAGAGTCCTTTATCTCATCCGTGACCGGAAGGTGAAGCCGGAGCAGATCATGATTGTCACCTACACGGTGAAAGCGTCCAAGGAGCTCATGACCCGCCTCACCAATGAGCTGTCCCGACAGGGCATTGAAATCAATCTTCATGAAATGTACATCGGCACCTTTCACCACATCTGCCGCCGCCTCCTGAAGGAGTTTCGGGAATATACAAGGCTGGAGAGGAATTTCATCGAGACAGATCAGTTTGAACAGCAGTACATGGTGTATGAGAATCTGAAAGAATTTGAAAAGATTCCCAACTTCCGTCTGGTGGTTCCCCTTTCCTACATCAATAAGGCGGGGGAGGAAATTCTTTTCTCTCCCTGGCGGCGGTGCCGTACCATCTGCCAGTATGTGAACCGCCTTTCCGAGGAGCTCATGAATCCGGCGGACATGACCGTGAGCAGCGATGAAAAGACCAGGGTTTTAGGCTGGATGATGATACGGTATGAAAAGCTGGCGCAGAAGAAGAACTTCCTGGATTTCACCAAGCTGCAGACCGAAGCCTATTACATCCTTTCGGAAAAGGAAAATGTCCGGCGCCGGGTGCTGGAAAAAATCCGCTACATTCTGGTGGATGAATACCAGGATACCAACTATATCCAGGAGCAGCTGGTGCAGCTTCTGGGCGGCAGGAACAGGAATGTTTTCGTAGTAGGGGATGATGACCAGAGCATTTACCGCTTCCGCGGCGCCACGGTGGCCAATATCCTTCAGTTCAAGCGCCATTTCGGCAGTGACTGCCGGGTGATTACGCTCCGTACAAACTATCGTTCCAACCAGGGCATTGTGTCCTTCTGCATGCGCTGGATGGCCCAGCCGGACTGGTTTTCCTGGGAAAGGATGGGGCAGCTCTACCGCTACCGGAAAGGCATGGTGGAAGCAGCCGGAGGCAGGGAAAAGGTGCCATCGGTGGTAAGGATTACAGCGTCAGCCAATGAGCGCCGCTTTGAAGAAAGGGTGTGCGATTTCATCGAAGGGCTCATGAAGAAGGGCTGCATCACCGACTACAACCAGGTGGCGCTTCTTTTTGATTCTGTAAAAGGGGACACCTCCATCCGTCTCCAGTATGCCCTGGATCAGAGGCATATTGCGGTGTATGCGCCCCGTTCCGGCCATTTCTTCGACAGGAAGGAAGTGGGCTGGTTCTTCGGCTGCCTGCTTTTCCTTTTCTCCGCTATCCGTAGAAAACTGGGCCAAAGCAGGGAAATGGATGAAACGGAAGGGATTCGCGGGAAATATTCTCTTTTCCTTTCCATGGCGGAGGTGATGATGGAAAAGCATGGGGACTTGAAGCAGTGGGTTCGTCAGATGAAAAGGAAAATAGAAAGGGAAAAGAAGCTGCCTCAAAATCTGCTGCCCCTGACCTATGAAATCCTCTCCTTTGCCCCCTTTTCGCAGTGGATAGACGACGCGGCAGAAAGGGAATGCAATGAAGCCAGAAATCTGGCCGCCATTACCCGCCTCATCAGCCGTTTCGACTGCTTTATTGAGGAGAACCACGGCTACGGCAAGGAAACGCTGGATGATGTGTATACCTTCTTTGCCACCTACCTCAGGCTGTGGTATGAAAACGGAGTGGGGGAATATGAAGATGAAGAAGCCTATGCGCCCTCCGGACAGGTTTCCTTCCTGAATATCCACCAGTCCAAGGGACTGGAATATCCGGTGGTCATCGTGGCGTCTCTCCACGAAAAGCCCCGGGGCGAAGACAGCCTTATTTCCCGGGTAGTGGAAAAAATGACAGGCAGGTCCTCCTATGAGCCCTACCGGGATATACGGGATTTTGATTTCCGCAGGAAATACTACACCGCCTTTTCCCGGGCGGAAACGGTACTGGCCCTGGCCTGCCATGTGCAGAAGGGGAAGTCTCCGGCGGAGGTATTCAAAAAGCCCCTGGAAAGTCTTCCGGAGTATGACAGTGGGGAAATCGATTTCACGAAGCTCCACTTCCGGCCCATTGAAAAGGGCCGCTTCAAGCCCCGCATATCCTTCACCTCCCAGGCGGCTCTTTACGAAGAATGTCCCATGAAGTATAAACTGAATCGGGTGTACCGCTTTGCGCCGGTGCGGGGCCTTGCCCTTCTATACGGCCCCCTGGTCCATGAAACCATAGAAGACATCCACCGCACCGTGCTGGGCGGACATGAGGAAAGACTGACGCCGGCCAATGTATATGCCTGGCTCATGGCGGACTACCAGGCCCTTTCCAAGGCGGAAAATACCTGGCTTTCCAAAAAGGAGCTGGAACGGGCCTTCCAGGAAGTACTGGGATATGTGTCCTATCGGCAGGAAGACTGGTCCATGATCCGGGAAGCGGAGTATCCGCTGGAACTGGTAAAGGACGATTATATCATGAACGGCACCATCGACCTTCTCCAAAGCGGGGGAGGAAAGGTGGACATTATCGATTTCAAAACCGGCCGCAGGCCCGATAAAAAGGGTGATCTTTTCCGGAAATACGAAAGCCAGCTCCGCATTTATGCCTACCTGGTGGAGAAGAAGCTGCAGGCACCGGTGGGCCGGCTTCTCCTTTACTTCACCGGTGAAACAGAAAATCCTTTGGAAGAGGTAAGCGGAAGCAGAAAGCAGGTGGAGGAGCGGATGAAGGAATTTGACCGCACCGCCCGCCGCATTCTGGCTGAGGATTTCAACCACAGGAAGAAAAAGGTGAACGGGAAGCTTCCGGAGAGCTGCCACCTCTGTGAGTGGAGGGCCTACTGCGAAAGAAGAAAGGATGAAATCTGACAAATAAAAAATCCCGCCGGAAAGCGGGATTTTTTTTGACCGGATTATTCCATAGTGGATTCCATGGCACTGTTGCATTCTCTTTCGGCATTCTTTGCAAAGACAGTCTTCTTCAGGAAGAGGGCAAGGCAGATGGCGCCGAACAGGATGCCTGCAGGATAGGTAATGGAGGGATCCATCTGGAGTCCTTCCTTGGCCTGCAGAATGTAGGTAAAGGTAACCACGGACATGAAGGTGGCAGGAATGCAGGCCATGAGCCATGCATAGCGGTTAGCGCACTGATGATAGAGATATACGGCGCCGGTCCAGAGGACGATCATAGCCAGTGTCTGGTTGGTCCAGGAGAAATAACGCCATACGATGTTGAAATCGATCTGGGAGAGAAGGCCGCCTACAGCCAGCAGGGGAACTGCGAAAGCCAGACGTTTAGCAGTCTTCTGCTGGTCGATGTGGAACCAGTCGGAAAGGGTGAGACGGGCAGCACGGAATGCAGTGTCGCCGGAGGTAATGGGGCAAGCAATGACGCCCAGCATGGCAAGGACTGCACCGATGCCGGTACCCATGTAGCCAACGCAGATATCGTATACTGCGCCGCCGGGGCCGCCTGCTTTCAGTACAGCCTGCAGTCCGCCGGTGCCGTCGAAGAAGGTAACGCCGGCTGCAGCCCAGATGAGGCAGATAATGCCTTCAGCCACCATGGCGCCGTAGAATACGGGACGGCCGAGCCGTTCATCCTTCAGGCAGCGGGCCATGATAGGAGACTGGGTGGAATGGAAGCCGGAAATAGCGCCGCAGGCAACGGTGATGAACATCAGAGGCCAGATAGGCAGCTGGTGTTCGCCGGGGTACAGGTTGGCAAGAACCATTTCAGGCATTACATGACCGCCTACACCCATAAGCATGCCGCCGGCAATGCCGAGGGCCATGATAATGAGGCAGATGCCGAAAATGGGGTAGAAACGGGCAATGATCTTGTCCACCGGAAGAAGAGTAGCCAGGAAATAGTAGAAGAGAACGATAAGGAGCCAGGGAAGTACCTGCCAGCCGGTGAGCTTGGAAAGAAGCATGGCCGGGCCGGTCATGAATACGGTTCCTACCAGCACCAGAAGGATGACGGAGAAGAAACGCATAATGGTGAGCATGGTGTGGCCCATATGGCAGCCTACGATTTCGGAAATACTGTGGCCGTCTTCCCTGATGGACATCATGCCGGAGAGATAGTCATGAACGCCGCCGGCAAAAATGGTGCCCAGCACAATCCAGAGATATACGGAGGGGCCCCAGAGAGCACCGCCCAGAGCGCCGAAGATGGGGCCCAGGCCTGCAATGTTCAGGAGCTGGATGAGGAAAACCTTCCAGGTGGGAAGGGGTATGTAGTCTACGCCGTCATCATGTATGAGAGCCGGCGTTTTTCTGTCAGTAGGTCCGAAAAGCTTATCCACAATAGCGCCGTAAATAAAATAACCGGCTATGAGGGCAGCCAGGGCAAGTAGGAAAGTAGTCAAGGGTATGCCTCCTTAAATTCAGTAAAAATAGATGGTTATGCGAAACATTTCATGGTTGGATTACGATATCCGTTGAAGCCTGAACGAATGCAGCAAGCTCAGCTGTCCTGTGGAATCCATCTCCTCTCTTTAAGTATCATGATTATTTGTAATAAGCCATCTTCATAATGAGGAAAACTTATATACAATGACATTCGCTTCTGCTTCATTGCTTTGTACGCATAACAGAATACAACGGAAGAAGGATTTCGTCAATAGAGGAAATAGGATATACTTTTGCGCAAATTGAGGTAAATAAGCGTATCTTAAACTTCTCTATAACATGAAAAGATACAAATTTAAAGCGCCATAACATAAAAGCATGAAACCATAGAATAAATGCAGGCCAAAAAACCTGTAATTATGGAGATTTATGGCATTAGCAGGGCAGTATGGGGAGAGAGAATACACTTATTTTGATATAAATGGAGAAGCAATAGCGATATAGAATAAATATATAGCGAAAAGGTATGCCGGATTTGGAAAATATGCCGATATCACATTATGGCTTGCATTCCATGGGAGTCCTGTGTATAATAGGGAACATAATAAAACAGAAGGCAAAAGGGCCTGCGTACATAAGTATGCAGGCCCTTTCTATTTTGGAGGTGCAGGTTTATGTCTTAGGATGGCAGAGAATCGTAAAGGAAAGTAAACAGAGAAGCCCGGGAAACTGCTCTGCATAATTTCATAAAAATGGGTGATGGTGCTGCTATGGGAATTTCATGGATTTCCGGCGGCTTTTTTAGTGTAAGAAAGGAACTTTTTACTATGATGAAATATACACTCTCTGCTTTGCCGGCAGCCTGTCTTCTTCCGGAAATGGCTATGGCGGCGGACGAAGGAAGTAAATTGAACGGGGCGGATATGGCCTACATGGCCATTGCCACCCTGCTGGTGCTGATTATGACGCCGGCGCTGGCCTTTTTCTACGGCGGTCTGGTACGCCGTAAAAATACGATCAATACCATTATGATGTCCATGGTCTGCCTGGCCATTTTCACGGTGCAGTGGTTCGTCTACGGCTATTCTCTTTCCTTCGGCCCCGATGTGGGAGGAATCATCGGAAATCTGGACTGGGCCTTCTTCCATGGCGTAGGTATGGCGGCCAATCCGGACTATTCAGAAACCATTCCCCATATTCTCTTTGCCATGTTCCAGATGGCCTTTGCCATCCTTACGCCTGCCATTGTCAGCGGCGGCATTGTGGAGCGCACCCGTTTCCCGGCATACTGTATTTTCATCCTTCTCTGGGGCACCCTGGTATATGATCCCATGTGCCATATGGTATGGGGCGTTGGCGGCTTTATCCGCGACATGGGAGCCCTTGACTTTGCCGGCGGCACGGTCATTCATGTGACCTCCGGCTTCTCCGCCCTTACGGCAGCTATTCTTATCGGCAGGCGGAAGGGCTATGGACTCCTTTCCCTTCGTCCACACAATATTCCCTATGTGTGCCTTGGCGGAAGTTTCCTGTGGCTGGGCTGGTTCGGTTTCAACTCCGGCGCAGGCCTTGCGGCCAACGATGTCATGGCCCAGGCCCTGGCCAATACGGGAATTGCCTCCTGCACCGCCGGTCTGGTTTGGATTCTGATTGAAGAAATCATCCACAGGAAGATGACTGCCCTGGGGCTCATGACAGGCATCCTTACAGGACTTGTGGGCATTACTCCGGGTGCCGGATTCGTAGACGGCAATGCAGCCTTCTTCATCGGCCTTACTACGCCGATGATCTGCTATTTCTTCGTTTCCTTCGTGAAAATCAAATGCGGCTACGATGATTCCCTGGATGCCTTCGGCTGCCATGGCATGGGCGGTGTATGGGGAGCACTCATGACCGGCGTGTTCTGTACCAAAGCCATCAATGACGCAGGTGCCGACGGTCTTCTTTACGGCAATCCCGCCCAGATGATTCCCCAGGTGACAGGCATCGTTACCGGTATGATTGTGGCTGTGGTGATGACCACACTGATTATCAAAGGACTGGGCTGCTTCATGAAAGTCCGGGCCTCTGCTTCTGAAGAAGCCCAGGGCCTTGATCTCATCGACCATGGTGAAAGAGCGTATAATAAATTGTAAGAGGTGAAACCTATGGACACAGAAAAAAAGATTTACAAGGTGGATGCGGTAATCCGGCCGGAAAAGCTGGAGGAACTGAAGGACAAGCTGTACGAAATCGGCGTTACCGGTATTACGGTAACTGAGGTCTACGGCTGCGGCCTTACCCACGGACAGGAGGAAATTTACAGGGGCAACGTGCTTTCGGTAAATCTGCTTCCTAAAATCAAAATAGAAATCGTTATTTATGAAACGCCGCTTGATAAACTGATCCAAACCATTCGCGATACCTGCAACACCGGCCATGTGGGAGACGGGAAAATCTTTGTTTCCGAACTTACCACTGCCGTCAAAATCCGTACCGGAGAAAGCGGCGGTGCAGCCATTATTGATGATAAGGCATAAATGAGCAATCCAAGGGACTGGGAGAAATGTTAATCATTTCTTCACAGTCCTTTTTCATGGTCCCCTTAGGTAATGGCATATAAACTTTAAAACAGATGGTAATGAATATCTCTGCCCGTTTATTTTCTGCAGACTTTTTCTACACTATGATGTTGTTTACATTTTTTCCGATTTAGAATAGAATAAAAATATAATAAGGAAGGCTTATTTTTGAGAAGAGATGATACCTGGTGAGACTGATGCTGATTCGGCTTTTGGCCCTGCTTTTTCTGCTGACAGGATGCCTTTTCCCTGCTTCCTACAGCAGAGCGGAAATTCCTCCGGAAAAGGTGGTGCGCCTTGGCTACTCCATACCGGATCGGTTCCTGAATCATCCTGACGAAGTGACCAAGTCCGGCTATACCTATGATTATCTGCAGATGATTGCCAATTACAACCGCTGGCGCTATGAGTATGTGTACGGTTCCTGGTCGGATCTGCTGAAGAAGCTGGAAACAGGAGATATTGACATGATGGCCAATGTTTCCTATACGCCGGAAAGAGGAGAAGTATACAGGTTCAGCGATTTCCCTCTCCGTATTGAAACCTATTATATTTTTGTGCCGGCGGACAAATCATCCCTCTATCCTTCCCTGGAATCTCTAGCGGGGAAAAGGATAGGCGCAGGAGCCAATACCACCATTGCCCAAAGGCTCCGTAACTTTGATAAGGAACACCATCTGGGACTTGAGGTGGTAGAGTATCCAAGCTTTGATTCCCGGGTTGCCGCCATGCATAGGGGAGAGGTAGACGGCATTGCGGAATTTACCTCCCGGGAGGAGATTGGCGATAACCTGAGTCCCGTGGCTTTTGTGGGAAGTGGCAATTCCTTTATTGCGGTGACCCCGGGAAGGGAAGATGTGCTTCAGGATGTGAACCGTGCACTGGCTAAAATCCATGTATATACGCCTTCTTTCCAGGCAGACCTTCGGCAGAAATATTTCCAGCACGACATGGATGCAGCCATGCTGACGCCGGAATACCGAATCTGGTTCAAGGCCCATGGCCCTATCCGCATCGGATACATGGCCCGCATGGTTCCCTTTATCTGGACCGGGCCGGACGGGAAGGCCAAAGGTACATTCCGAGACCTTCTGGATTATGGATTCCATGCTTTTCAGCTCACCAATGAAATTATCTATGTCCCATATACCTCCCACGACACTCTCCATGAAGACTTGAAGGCTGGCAGGATTGACGCGGCCATGCCTGTGTATGATACGCCGTCGGAGGCGGAAAAGGACGGACTTCTGCAGACGCCGGATGTGGTTTCCGTCAAAATGTATAAAGTGGGCAGGAAGGAAGAGCTGATTTCCGAAAATACCGTATTTGCAGTGGCGGACAGTTTTCCTGCAGAAGAAAAATATGTGAAGGATTTCTATCCCCATAACAAAATCATCCATTATGCTACGCCGGAAGAAGTATTTGATGCACTGCGCCGCGATGAGGCCGATGCGGGTATTGTGAATCCCTACCTGATTTCCATTTATCTCACCAATGATAAAAGTCTGAGGGAACAGGAACTCCCGCACCGGGAGGATCTGACCATGGCGGTGAACCGGGAGCGGTATCCTCTTTACATGGTACTGAGCCGTATGCATACTCTGTGGGGAACCAGTCATATCAATGAATCCCTCCTGAAGCATGCGGACGAGGAGTACAAGCCTGATTTCATGGGCTATGTGAAAATGAATTACGGCAAGGTCATCGGGGTCATCTTTGTGAGTACCCTGGTACTGACCCTCCTTGTTTCCATGATTATCTTCCGTGGAAAGCAGAAAAGGGAGGCTGACGTTCTGGCAAGGGTGGATCTCCTTACCGGCCTCCCCAACCGGCGGGCCTATGAGGAAAAGGTGCATGAAATCGAGAAAAATCCGCCGCCCTGCCTGGTGACAGTGGTACTGGATATTAATGGACTCAAAGAAGCCAATGATACCAGGGGCCATGAAGCGGGGGACGAACTGATCCGGGCTGTGGGCCGGTGTTTCCGCAGAACCTGCAGGAAAGATGCATACAAAGGCTATACCTGCCTGGGATACCGGGTGGGAGGCGATGAATTTGTAGGGCTTTTGTATATGAACAGCAGTGTATACAGCCTGCTGGAAAAGGATTTCCGGGAAGAAACGAAAAAGTGGAAGGAAAAAAAGAACAGCTTCCTTGCTGTGTCCCTGGGCCATGCGAGCCGGGAAGAATTTCCTGGTGCCTCTGTCTTTGAGTTGATCCGAAGGGCGGATAACCGCATGTATGATGACAAGGCCCGCTATTATCAGGAAAGGGGAATAGACCGCAGGAGAAGATAAATTCCCTGATTTTTCAATTAAAAGACCGATACCTCATGACAGGTATCGGTCTTTTGTTCATTATGCATTGCCGGGGATTTATTCCTTTTCCAGCAGGTCTCTTAAGTACTGCCGGAACTGGGGACCCAGATCCGGACGGCGGAGGGCAAACTCTACGGTGGCTTTCAGGTAGCCCAGTTTGTTTCCTGTGTCATACCGCTTGCCGGTGAAATTATAGGCATATACACTGCCGTTGTGGGCCATGACGCGGAGGGCGTCGGTGAGCTGGATTTCTCCGCCCTTGCCGGGCTTTGTCTGTTCCAGCACGTCGAATACTTCAGGAGTAATGACATAGCGTCCCAGAGCGGCAAAACGGCTGGGCGCTTCTTCCACAGAAGGCTTTTCAATCATATCCTTAACCTTGAGAAGGTTCGGGTCATCGGTTTTCACACCGTCCACGATGCCGTAGGAGGAAACCTGTTCCGGTTTTACGACCTGGCAGCCGATGACGGTGCCGCCGGTTTTTTCGTACTGGTCCATAAGCTGGCGGAGGGCCGGTTCTCCGTTGGCATTGTATACCACATCGTCCCCCAGAATGACGCCGAAGGGTTCGCCGTCAATGAAATCTTTGGCGCAGAGGATGGCATCCCCCAGGCCTCTCATGTACTGCTGGCGGGTGTAGTGGATTTTGACGGAAGCCACCTTCCGTACTTCACGAAGAAGATCCATCTTTCCCGATTCATAAAGGTGCTGCTCCAGCTCCGGAGAAGAATCGAAATGATCCTCAATGGCCCGTTTGGCATGGCCGGAAATGATAAGGATCTGGTCAATGCCGCTGGCTTTGATTTCTTCTACAATGTACTGAATGGTAGGCTTATCGACGATAGGAAGCATTTCCTTGGGCATGGCCTTCGTTTCCGGAAGGAAACGGGTGCCGAAGCCTGCTGCCGGAATGACAGCTTTTCTGATTTTCTGCATATGTATCTCCTTTGTCTGTTATGTATGTTTTGAAAAGGTTTTAGGGAAGCGCCGATTAAGTCACTGTCTGCTTTTATTCTTGAATTTTTATGCAATGCGAGGAATGGAACGACGCGAATAGCCAGCTATTTAAGGAGTCCCATGACAAAGCAGTGCATACAAATTCTTATGAAAGCAGACTCTATGAATGAATCAGTGCTTCCCTAGATTGACAGGCTTTTCGGGCCCGATGGTTCTTAAGGTTGACGCGCTTGTGGCGCGAGGGTTGTTGTCCCACCGCCTGCAGAAGCAGGCGGGCAGCCGTGACTTTATAATCATCGCCCGCCGGGCGATACCACAACCCTCAGCGGCGGAGCCGCTGTCAAACTTTAGAACCTTAAGAACCTTCGGCCCGTCAGGGCCGTCAACCTCAGCGCCAAAGGCGCTGTCATTTATATCCGTAGGGATGCTCTTTATGCCATTTCCATGCGGAGGCAATGATTTCTTCGGTGTTGGAATGAACAGGGTGCCATCCCAGCGTTTCCCTGCATTTTTTGGAAGAGGCGATGAGAACCGCAGGGTCTCCGGCGCGGCGGGCTTCTTCCGTCACTTTGAAATCAATGCCGGTCACTTTTTTCGCCGTTTCAATGATTTCCCGTACGCTGAATCCCTTTTCGCTGCCCAGATTGAAATAGGTGCTGTTTCCGCCGTCCATGAGGTATTTCATGGCCAGTACATGGGCATCGGCCAGGTCAAGGACATGGATGTAGTCCCGGATGCAGGTGCCATCGGGGGTGGGGTAGTCGGTGCCGTAAATGGCGATGTGGTCCCGTACGCCCTGGGCGGTTTTCAGAATCAGGGGAATCAGGTGGGATTCCGGATTGTGATCTTCACCGATCGAGCCGTCAAGGGCGGCGCCGGCGGCGTTGAAGTAGCGGAGGGCCACATAGTGAAGGCCGTAGGCGCTGGTGAAATCGTGCATCATGTTTTCAATCACCAGCTTGGTGCGGCCGTATACATTGGTGGGGTTGTGGGGGAAATCTTCCTCAATCGGCGTCTTTTCCGGTTCGCCGTAAACGGCGGCGGTGGAGGAGAAGACGATCTTATCTACCCCTGCCTTCTTCATGCCCAGAAGAAGATTGAGGGTGCCTTCCACATTATTGATGTAGTACTTGGCAGGATCCACCATGGATTCGCCTACCAGGGAGTAGGCGGCAAAGTGAATCACCCCTTTAATATCATATTCCTTCAGCGTATCTGCCACGAAATCAATGTCGTGGATATCGCCTTTAATCAAAGGAACGTTTTCCGGTACCGATTCTGCATGGCCGGTGGCCAGGTTATCAAAAACAACGGGCCTGAAATCACCGGATGACAGAAGGGTTCGTACGGTATGAGATCCGATGTATCCGGCGCCGCCGGTAACTAAAATATTCATGGCTAGCCTCCTGTATTGTGAATTAATATAAGTATATCATAAAGGGACGATAGAAGTTAGACGATAGATGGTAGATAGTAGAAAGAAGAGAGCGGCAGGTGATTTTATCAGTGGGCCTGCTGTAAATATGATAAAATGGATAAAACCGGTGATGGTGAAGAACGGAGGAAGAAAATGAAAAAGGTCATTTTTGATGTGGATGGAGTACTCCTGTCGGAGGAGCGGTATTTTGATGTGTCTGCCCTTACGGTGTGGGAAATTTTATACAGCAAGGATTATATGGGTCTTCCCCTGGAAGGCGAGGATTTTGATGCCCGTCATGTAACCGAGGGGCAGATTGCTTCCTGCCGCAGCCGGGTGTGGGGGAATGACAGCCTGCTGGCCTTCCTGAAGGCCCGGGGCATCAATTCCAACTGGGACATGGTGCACTGCTGGCTCATTACGGCGCTGTGGATTATGGCGAAAACTTATGAAAAGCGTTCCGGCGGGGAGAAGGTGTCCCTTGCTTTTGAAAAACCTTCGGATATGAAGGAAGCAGGCCTTCTTCTCATGGGACTTCCTGTTCCGAAAGCAGAAGAGATACTGCAGAAATGGGAAGAAAGTCTTCCGGAAGGGCTGGAAGGGGAAGATGTGATTACCCATCTGGCCCATGGGATGGCTTCTGATTTCGGCAGCAGCATGGACTGGGCACTGCTCCGTTCTCCCTTCTGGACCATCCATACGGAAGCTTTCCAGGCCTGGTATCTGGGGGATGACACCTTTATTTCCCTTCTCCATCACGTGCCCTACAGCGGCGGGAAAGAGGGATTCCTTTCAAGGGAAGTGCCTCTGGCACCGGCGGAAGCTATCCGCTCCCTTTTCATCCGTCTTAAGGAAAGGGGCTTTGATATTGCCGTGGCCACCGGCAGGGCCCGGGAGGAAATGGAAATTCCCTTTAAGATTTTCCACTGGTATGAAGAATTCGATCCCCTTTACCTGGCGACTGCCTCCGATGCAGTGGAAGCTTCGGAAATGTTCCACTGCCCTGTGCCCGATAAACCGCAGCCTTTCATTTTCAGCTGTGCTGTTTACGGGAGAAAAAAAGAAAATTATGAAGCCTATCTGAAGGAAGCCATGAAGCCTCTTCCCGATGACGAAATCTATGTGTGCGGCGATTCCTACTCCGATGTGCTGGGAAGCCGGCGGGCGGGAACGAGGTTCATCGGTATTCTCACCGGACTGGAAGGCAAAGGGGCAGCGCCTATGTTTGAAAGAGAAAAGGTGCCCTTTGTGGACCGGATTACGGACATTGAGAAAGTGATTTTGGGCAGATAATCCTATCTGCGCCGGCGAATTTTTATTATATCTCTGCAGGCCGTCTTTTTGCAGTCTGTCGGAAGTCATGGTAAAATATTCATGAGTTCTGCCGCTTTTTCAGGCAGACTGAAGGAGGCATGTATGGCTGGCTTTTTTCCCCATGTGTACGGCCAGGGAAAAGTAAAGAAAGAACTGAAAAGGCTGTATGATGAAAACAGGCTTCCTCATACCATGATTTTTTATGGAGATGAGGGCCTTGGAAAAACAACCGCTGCCTTCGATCTGGCCGGTCTTCTGACAGGCATGGAGGACAAACTGTTCAGGGAGCTCTTGGAACTTTCGGAAGAGGATAAGAAAAAGATGGCTGTGATTACCCTGGCCGATGACCAGGTATGGTATCTCCGGCCCCTGGGCATGGAACTTAAAATCGAGCAGTTTCGTACATTCCTGGAGGCCATGGCGTCCTTTGACGAGAAACCTCATGTGTGCATTATCGATGAAGCCCAGACCATGATGGATCCGGTGGCCAATGCCCTTTTAAAGACACTGGAGGAGCCGGAAGGGAATATCCATTTCATCCTTATTACCCACGATCTGGATGCCCTGCTTCCCACCATTATTTCACGGGGAGAGAGGTTCGGATTCCTGCCTCTGGCGGCAGAGGACTACTTTTCCTTCATCCGGTCCAGAAAGGACATTCATTACCCGAAGGGCATGGATGAGAAAATCCTTTTCCAGCTGTCTGAAGGAAACCCGGGGATTACTCTGGAAGTGTGCGACGAGGAAGGAAATGCCCAGCCGGACAGTGCCATGGAATTCTGGGAAACGGTGACGGAAAGCAGTATGCCCTTTGCCTCTTTGAGCGGCGTGCAGTTCAAGGAACGGAAGGATTTCCTGAAAATGCTTCGATGGATTCTTCTGGTAGGCAGGGATATCCTGATTCTTTCGGAAACAGGAAACCGAGAGGCCCTGCGCTGCGTTTCCGTGGCGGAAAGAGAAAGCAGGCTTGCTCCCTCTTGGAAAGGATGGAAGGGGGAAGAGGCCCTGCTGGCGCTGAAAATGGCGGAAACAGCGGTGGCCAGATATATCAATACGAAGAATATTTGGGATATGATTCTTATTACATTTGAACATATACAGAAAGGCGAAAAGGAATGGATCAGGTAATTGGTGTCCGTTTTAAGCCGGCAGGTAAAATTTATTATTTTGACTCCAATCATTTGGACATCCATCTGGATGACGGAGTGATTGTAGAAACATCCCGGGGGCTGGAATACGGCAATGTGGTGATTATGCCGAAAAATCCGGTGATTGATGAGGATGCACCTTTAAAACCGGCTATCCGTAAGGCTACCATGAAGGACATGGCCCAGCTGGAGCGGAATAAGGAAAGAGAAAAATCGGCTTTTGACATCTGTCTGAAGAAAATTGAAAAATTCAAAGTACCTATGAAGCTTCTCCGGGCGGAATATACCTTTGATAGAAATAAAATCGTCTTCTTCTTCACCTCCGACGGCAGGGTGGATTTCCGGGAGCTGGTCAAGGAGCTGGCCTCTGTTTTCCATACCCGCATAGAGCTGAGGCAGGTGGGGGTAAGAGACGAAGCAAAACAGGTTTCCGGCATCGGCTCCTGCGGCAGGCCCCTCTGCTGCGCTACCTTCCTGGGAGATTTTGCGCCGGTATCCATCAAAATGGCAAAGAACCAGGGCCTGTCCCTGAATCCGACCAAGATTTCCGGCGTCTGCGGCAGGCTTATGTGCTGCCTTCGCTATGAAAATGATCAGTACGAAGGGGAAAACAGCAAGAGGAAAAGATGCTGCATGTCCCAGAACCGGGGCCCCAGGTTCCGGGTGGGCATGAAGGTCATTACCGATGAGGGCAGCGGACAGGTGCTCTATGTAAACAGCCAGAAACATACGGTAAAGATACAGCTGGAAGGGCAGAAGACGAAAATTCTGCCCTGGGATGCTGTGGAGCAGGAAGAAAATGACTGATTGGAAATTGAAGGAAGGGGAAAGGCTGGACGATCTGGTGCGGGATGGCATGAAGCTCATCCAGCGGCCGGACCAGTTCTGCTTTTCCATTGATTCGGTGCTGCTGGCCCATTACCCTGCCATCAAAGCAAAGGACAAAATCTGCGACCTGGGCACCGGCACCGGTGTGATTGCCCTCCTCATGTCCGCCTTGGGAGGAAGAGACATTACGGCCCTGGAAGTGAATCCTGTCATGGCGGACCTGGCTGCCAGAAATGTGAAGGGCAACGGGAAAGAATCGGTGATTCATGTAGTTCCCTGCGATTACCGGAAGGTGAATGCATATTTCCCCTCCGGCTCTTTTTCTCTTGTGGTGGTCAATCCGCCCTACAGGGAAGTGGGCAGCGGGAAAATGAGCGAGAACCAGGGCGTAGCCGGCGCCAGCTATGAACTTCATGCCACATTGGAAGAAGTATTCAAAACAAGCCGCTACCTTTTGAAATACGGCGGGCGGCTGGCCATGGTACATAGGGCTGACCGCACGGCGGACCTCATTGCTTTGGGACGAAAATACGGCATGGAACCCAAAAGGATGCGATTTATTTACGCAAGAAAGGGCCACAATGCGGTGCGGGTGCTCCTGGAATGGAAATACGGGGGACATGCGGAAATGGCAGTGGAACCGCCCCTCCTTATTCATAACAGCGACGGAAGCTATACAAAGGAAATTCTTGACATATACGGGAAGGAGAATCCATGAACGAAGTCAAACCGGGTACCCTTTACCTGGTACCTACCCCTATCGGAAATCTGGCGGACATTACGGAAAGAGCGGTGGAAGTGCTGAAGGAGGCAGATATCATTGCCTGTGAAGATACCCGCCATACCCGCATCCTGCTGGATCATCTGGGCATTGCAGGCCATGTGGTGTCCTACCATGAACATAATAAAAAGGAAGCAGGGCCCAAAATCATTTCTTATCTGCAGGAAGGAAAATCGGTGGCCCAGGTAAGCGATGCAGGCATGCCTGTGATTTCCGATCCCGGTGCCGATCTGGTACGGCTTGCCATTGAAGCCGCTGTTCCTGTGGTGCCCCTTCCCGGGCCCAATGCAGCCCTTACGGCGCTTATTGCCTCCGGCCTGGATGCCCGGCAGTTTGCTTTTATCGGCTTCCTTCCCAAAATCACGGCGAAACGGAAAAAACTGCTTCAGGATATGAGTCATATGCCGGTGACCCTGATTTTCTACGAAGCGCCTCATCGCATTAAAGAAACCATGGATACCCTCATTAAATTTCTGGGAGACAGGAAAGCAGTCACTGCCAGAGAGCTCACCAAGAAATTTGAAACCTTTGAAAGAGGCACTCTTTCTTCCCTGCGTTCACACATGGACGAAGAAGATCCCCGGGGCGAATATGTAATCCTGGTGGAAGGGTGGAATGAAGCCATGGAAGAGGAAACAGGCGAAGAAACTACATGGCAGGAAGAAGCATTGAAACTGGCAGAAACACTTCCCCTGAAGGAAGCAGCCCGTCAGGCGGCAGGAAAGTATAACCTGTCCCGGCGGGAAGTGTACCAGTTCCTCCTAAAGAAATAAAGAAATCAGCCTATTTGTATATCCTTTTATATAGAGTTATAATAATAACATTGCAGACAAGAAGAAATGGACTTTCTTTTTACCAATACAATGCAGGAGGCCTTTTTTATGAGTGAAAAACCAGCGTACTATATTACCACGCCTATTTATTATCCCAGCGCCAAGCTCCATATCGGACATACTTACTGTACGTCCATTGCAGACTGCATGGCCCGTTTCAAAAGACTGGACGGCTATGATGTCTTCTTCCTTACCGGCAGCGATGAACACGGACAGAAGATCGAGCAGAAGGCAGAAGAAGCAGGCGTCACACCGATTCAGTATGTGGACGGCATTGTGGCCCTTTTCAAGCAGCTCTGGAAGGAACTGAATATTTCCAACGATGATTTCATCCGGACTACGGAAGAAAGACATAAGAAAGTGGTACAGATGCTTTTCCAGCGGGCCTATGACAAGGGAGATATCTACCTTGGCAAGTATGAAGGCTGGTACTGCATTCCTGACGAAACCTTCTGGCCGGAGAACAAGCTTACCCCGGACCATATCTGCCCGGACTGCGGCCGTCCTCTGCAGCGGGTAAGTGAGGATGCCTATTTCTTTAAAATGTCCAAGTATGCGGATCAGTGGATGAAATATATTGAAGAACACCCCGATTTCATCCAGCCTGAATCCCGCAGAAATGAAATGATCCAGTTCGTCAAGAGCGGACTGGAGGATCTCTGTGTGTCCCGTACCAGCTTCAGCTGGGGCATTCCCGTTCCCTTTGACCCCAAGCATGTGGTGTATGTATGGTTTGACGCCCTGGTGAACTACCTCACTGCCGCCGGCATTGTGGACAACCCTGAAAAATTCAAGAAATTCTGGCCGGCTGATGTTCATCTGGTAGGGAAGGAAATCGTCCGTTTCCATACCATTATCTGGCCCATCATGCTCATGAGCCTTGGCATCGAACTGCCGAAGAAGGTTTATGGACATGGCTGGCTCATTGTGGACGGCGAAAAGATGTCCAAGTCCAAGGGCAATGTGATTGACCCCATTCCGCTGCTTCGCGAATTCGGCTCCGATGCCATCCGTTACTATCTCCTGAATGATATCCAGCTGGGACAGGACGGCAATTTCAGCCGTGACCGCCTCATCACCCGTATTAATTCCGACCTGTCCAACGACCTGGGCAACCTGCTCTACAGAACCCTGTCCATGGTGAATAAATACAATGGCGGCGTCCTTCATAAGGGCGATGCGTCCTCCGACCCGGTCATTGCCAAGGCTTCTAAAGAAGTGGAAGAACATGGAGCGGAGACACTGGCTGCTTTCAGAAAGGGCATGGACAACTGGAAGATTAATGATGCCATCAAATCAGTGTGGACCTATATCCGCTCCCTGAACAAGTACATCGACGTGACCATGCCCTGGTCACTGGGAAAGGATCCGGCTAAGAAAGATCTGCTGGATGCAGTGCTGTACCATCTCTGTGAAGGTCTTCGCTTCGTATCTCTTCTCTCTGAACCGGTGATTCCGATTGCCGCTGAGAAGATCTGGAACCAGCTGGGCCTTGCCGATTTCAAGGATGCCTGCTACAAGGACCTGGTATGGGGCGGCATTCCTGACGGCACCATGACCCATAAAGGCGACCCCATTTTCCCGCGTATTGAAATCGAAGAGGAAGAAGCGCCGAAGGTGGAAAAGAAGGAACAGAAGGCAAAGAAGGAAGTCAAAGAAGAGAAGGAAGATTCCATTTCCATTGATGATTTCTTCAAGACCGACCTTCGGGTAGCAGAAATCCTGACGGCAGAAAAGGTAAAGAAATCCAAAAAGCTCATTAAGATGACCGTGAGCCTTGGAGACGGCGATGAAAGAACGGTGGTAAGCGGCATTTCCGAATACTACCAGCCGGAAGACCTGATCGGCAAACATGTGATTTTTGTTTCCAACCTGAAGCCCGCCAAGCTCATGGGTATTGAATCCCAGGGCATGATTCTGGCAGCGTCCAAGGATGGAGAACTGAAGGTTCCCTTCGTGGATATGCCTGCCGGCAGCAAGGTTAAATAATGAAACCCTTCGACACCCATGCCCACCTCTATGACAAAGCCTTTGACAGGGACCGGGAGGAAGTCATGGCCCGCACCTTAAAGGCTCTGGACTATGTGGTGATTCCTTCGGAAAACTATGAAACCAGCCTGAAGGCAGTTCATCTGGCAGAAAGCTATGCACCGGTCTTTGCGGCCGTGGGCATTCATCCCCACGAAACAAAGAATGGCACAGAAGAAATCCTGCAGAAAATCGGAGACCTGGCAAGCTCCTCCAAGGTGAAGGCCATCGGAGAAATCGGGCTTGACTATCATTTCTTCTATTCCGATAAGGACACCCAGAAGGTTTGGTTTGGAAGACAGATAGAACTGGCCAAAGACCTGGACCTGCCCTTCCTTATCCATGACAGGGAAGCCCACGGAGATACGCTTGCCATTCTGAAAGAGCACAAAAGCAGCCATATGAGAGGCATTATGCACTGCTTCTCCGGCAGCTTTGAAATGGCAAAGGAACTGATAAAACTGGGTTTCTATATTTCCTTTGCAGGTCCCCTTGTTTTTCCAAACAGCCGCCGTCTGAAAGAAGCGGCCAGGAACATTCCTCTGGAGTATCTTCTTATTGAAACGGACAGCCCCTATCTGACGCCTCCTCCCAACAGGGGAAAGCGGAACGAGCCGGCCAATGTCATTTATGTGGCAGAAGAAATTGCCAGGCTGAAGGGGCTTACGGTGGAAAAAGTCATAGAAGAAACAGGAAAAAATGGTATGCATGTGTATGGGATAAAAGAATAGGAAAAACCGACGGCTTTGTCCGTCGGTTTTTTGTTTCCTGTGGGTATGGACAGCAGCAGTGCCAAGCCGGATAGGAAACTTTTGGCAAACAGTTTCCTGTCGGTAAGAAATGCCATAGCGTCATGTCGGATAGGAAACTATAGGCGAATAGTTTCCTGTTGGTAAGAAACACCGTAGCGTCAAACCGAATAGGAAACTATAGGCGAATAGTTTCCTGTCGGTAAGAAATGCTGTAGCGTCAAGCCGAATAGGAAACTATAGGCGAATAGTTTCCTGTTGGTAAGAAACACCGTAGCGTCAAA
>NZ_CALGPS010000013.1 GCF_937959425.1 uncultured Dialister sp. | reverse complement strand
GCTAACAGTTTCCCACTCGACTTGGCGCCTTTGTCTTTCACCTCAATAGGAAACTATTAGCTTATGGTTTTCCACTCGACTTGGCGCCTTTGTCTTTCACCTCAATGGGAAACTTTTCGCTAACAGTTTCCCACTCGACTTGGCGCCTTTGTCTTTCACCTCAATAGGAAACTTTTCGCTTATGGTTTTCCACTCAACTTGGCGCCTTTGTCTTTCACCTCAATAGGAAACTTTTCGCTAACAGTTTCCCACACGACTTGCCACATTTGTCCATCATCTCGACTAGAAACTATTCACCCATATCATACTGCTGAATCTCATCACGAACTGTATTTTTCTTATCTTCAATTCTGATCTTCTCCCTCAAACCATCAATCAGTTTATTAATCAGCCAGGCTACTTTAGAGTTTCGCCTTAATATCGGTGCAGCTTCCTTTTCACTAATGTAATTGAAATCTACAGAATACAATAGGGCTGTCTCCACTTCATAGCAGGAGCCACGGGCGTTATTTATAGAGAAAATGAATATAATCTTTAACTGTCCCTCTTCCTGCTCCTTCAGCTATATTAAGCCCTACAGAAATGACAGCACGCCTAAGCTGTGACGTCAAGGCATACACCTCACTCTTGGGAAACTGATAAGTCAGCCTGTAAACATCCTGTTTCAATTCCCTGGTTTCCTGCCATACAAGCATATCCTTGTAACTCTGCATATTCACCACTTTCCTAACTGATACAGCACTGAGTATTCACTATGACAAAATCGTTACGAGAGGCTTCCTGTTCGGCTTGACACTTTCTCCTTTCGCTTCTACAGGAAACTTTTCGCTAATAGTTTCCTATTCGGCTTGACACCTTTGCTTTTCACCTCTACTGGAAACTTTTCGCTAACGGTTTCCCAGTCGGCTTGACACATTGCCTATCACCTCAATAGGAAACTATTCGCTTATAGTTTCCTGTTCGACTTGGCACTTTCGCCTTTCATCGCGACAGGAAACTTTTCGCTAATGGTTTTCCACTCCACTTGACGCCTTTGCCTTTCACCTCAACAGGAAACTATTCGCCAATGGTTTCCCACCCGGCTTGACACATTGCCTATCACCTCAACAGGAAACTATTCGCTAACGGTTTCCTCCCCACTTGGCTCGCTTGCCATTCGTCTCAGCAGAAAACTCTCACCTGTTAAGAATATTCGACAGCAGGGCCCCTGCCATTTCATAGTCATCCACCATGACGCACCAGGGGGTATCCTTTCCCTTTTCATAGAAACAGAGAGGCCCCTTCCCCAGTTCCACATGGTCAATATCTGAAAGTTCAGCGGTGATTCTGTCCTTTTTGCTGCGGAAGCCTACACGCTGGGAGGTAATCCAGAAAGCGCCCTTGTCCCCTTCTTCAAAAAGGCTCTTGTCTTCCCTGTTTTCGCAGCTTCCCACTTTGAAGGGCTTCCCCTGGGCAATGATGGTGCCCCCGTCACCAAGGGGCCTCTTTGCCTTCATGAACCGGGCGGCGGTGGTGAAATGGAGTTCTTCCCCCTCCCTGTATTTCACATTGGCATACTCCCTGTTGACCTTCGGCATGAGGCCCTCTTCCTGGATTTTGTAGAGAGCATTGCACCTTTTGGCAATGGTTTCATACTTGTATTTCGCGTCTTCCTTCATCATGTAGCAGAGTTTCAGCATATCCGTAAACATGCCGTATTCATCGTCATTCATGTAGCCCTCATGGTAAAGCTTTTCAAAGGCCTTGTCACAGGCCAGCGCCTGGGCCCGGGCCAGCTGCTTGTTGCCCAGATCCTTTTCCTTTGCATAGGCGATGAAACTTTCCAGCCGGTCTGCATCCAGCTCATCTTTCACCGCTGCCTCCGCCATGCGGCTGGCATATTCTTCTATATATTTATCTTTTCCTGCACCAAACAGATTAAAAAACAAAGGTACCGCCTCCATCATATTCAAACCGGACTTAAGGAAGCGCTGATTAAATCACTGTTTGCCTTTATTCTTGAATTTTTATGCAATGCAAGGAATGGGAAAGGGAATAGCGAGCTATTTAAGGAGTCCCATGACGAAGCAGTGCATAAAAATTCTTATAAAAGCAAACTCCATGAATGAATCAGTGCTTCCTTAAAGAGAAATGGACTCCAGAGAGCGTTCAATCACCCTTTCCGCATAGTCCTTTTCTTTCAGATTGTAAATATAGTCAAAGGAAATATATTTCCCGTCTTTTATAAAAATATAGCTGGTATTATGGTCTCCCTGGTCATCGAAATCCAGACGGAGGCCGTCTCTTCCATGAAAAGAGCCGAAGAGAAACTTCACATTCTTCACATACCTGCCGGTGCTTTCCCCTGCCAGCTTGCTTTTGAAATGGGACATCACATTTTCCTTATCCCCTTCCGATAAATGGGACAGACTGGCAGGGAGGAAGCTGAACTCCCGGTTTTCCGCTATGGGAAGGGCTGCCACCCCGGTCATAAGCAGCCTGTTTCCGGCCACCAGCACATGATCCGGTGCCACCGGCGGATCATAATCCACCTTCATGGAAGCAGGAATATCATAGGTATAGGGAGTTCCCTTCACGTTGACCTTCTGCATAGGCGTGTAAAAAGTGAGAGTGTCCAAGAGCTGCTTCACAGCGGGGCCGTTCTTTTTCCTGTCCCCCTCCTTCATGGTAAAGGAAATCATGGCCGTGCCTTCCTGCCGAAGGAATAGATAGCGCATCACCGAAAAGGCGCCGTCCTCACCCTGGCCTGTGGTTTCTGCAAAAAGAGCCGTGCCGGCCCCTGTTTTTACCTTTTAAGGGACACTTTCTTTTCGCCGGACCGGGCTATGCTTTCCGTCAGAAACTGCTCCGCCTTCTTTTCCTGCTCCTTCATCTTGTCCATGCCGTAGGGCTGGCCATAGGCCCTGGACAGAATGGAAAGGGCTATGCCCTCATCCGGCAGAAATGCCTGATACACCGCCTCGCCGGATTTCTCATTTTCCACCCGGTTTCCCGGAATGGTCATGGAAAGACCGCTGGCCCTGTTATCGTATACATACGTCCCTGCCGGCGCCTCTTCCACCGCCGCCGGCCTGTCCTCTTCCCCCATAACCGCACCAAAAGGCACCAAAAGCGCCAGCGCCATGAGAGGAATTACTGCTGATTTTTTCATGGATTTATCCTGCCTTCCCGCGGAAAAAGCTGATGAAATGAATCAGCCCTCCGTTCATGCTATAATCATATATATCATAGCAGGAAATACCAAATAAGGAAATCGGTTTTCAAAAGGAGGTCTTTCTTATGCAGTTCAAAAAAATTCTTGTGCCCGTAGACGGCTCCGGCACCGCCGACAACGCCCTTCGCTACGGTGTGGAAATGGCCGGCACCTACCATGCGGAATTATATGTGGCCGTGGTGGCAGACATCGGAGAAGCGGCTTACCCCCTGATGCAGGTAAACCTCGACCGCAGCGGCTTTGCCTCCATCAGGGAAAAAGCAGAAGCGGTGATGGAAAGAATCAAGAAACAGATTCCTGAAACTATCCGCTTCACCCCCATCATCCGCACCGGCGTGCCGGGCAGCGTCATCACCTCCCTGGTGGACGAAGAAAACATTGACCTCATCATCATGGGAAACAGCGGCAAAGGCTCCCTCTCCTCCTTCATCATGGGCAGCGTCAGCCAGTACGTCATCCACCATGTGAAAGTACCGGTGCTGATTATCAAGTAAGGCGCTTCGCAGCCCCGGGTTCAGTGTAGAAGAGGGTTCAGAGGGGAAGGTATCACCTGACAGCGATGAATATGAAGCCTGACGCTGCGCACTACCCTTTGTGTTTCCGATACTGCATGACGTACCGCCATACCTGTACTTTTCAATAAAAAATCCCGCCGAGGCGGGATTTTTTATTTCGTACCATATTTCTCCAGAAACTCTTCCATCGATATGGGCCGGCTGTAGTAGAAGCCCTGGAAGTAGTCGCAGCCCATGGCTCGGAGTTCTTTGACCATGTCTTCCGTTTCCACACCTTCTGCGGTGACGGTGAATCCCAGGTCATGGAGTCCGTTAATCAAACCGGGCAGGTAGGGATCCGGTTTTCGGAAGTGGGCGCGGACCAGGGACATGTCGATTTTGATACCGGAAAGGGGAATGTTTTTGACGCGGCTGGCGTTGGCATGGCCGGTGCCGTAGTCGTCCAGCACCATGTGATAACCCAGCTTCCTAAGGCGCCTGATCTGTTCCAGCCCGCCGGGGCCCAGGGCCCCCTGTTCCGTGATTTCCAGATGGAGGAGAGCAGGGGAAACATCATAGAGTTTTCTAATGCTTTCCAGTTTTTCCGGCAGTTTTCTGTCCAGGCACTGCACGGGAGACACATTCACATTGATCCATTTCATGCCGCATCTATCCATGCCGCCTTTCCTGATAAAGGCGCACACCTTTTTGAAAACCTGGAGTCCCAGAGTGGCTACGGAGCCGCTTGATTCTGCAGCCGGAATAAATTCGCCGGGAGGCACCAACCCTCCTTTTCCATCAGACAGGCGGACCAGGGCTTCTGCCCCTTCCAGTTTCCCTGTCTGTCCATTCATCAGGGGCTGCAGGTACACCAGGAGGCTGTCCTGTTCCAGGGAATCCATTAGAAGCCGCCGTACCTGCACCTGTTCAGCCACTTTGGCCTGGTAGTCCCTGCCTATGATGAAATCTTCCTGCCCTACGCCTTCGGCTACGTCAAAGGCAAAGGTGATAACCTCCATCAATTCTTCCACGCTGGGAAACAGGAGTCCTTCCTCCAGACTGCAGCAGCAGATATCGAAGAAAGCGGAACGCTCCCCCTTTGTCCATGCTTTCCGGAAACGGCGGTGCAGTCTGTCCGTTTCCTCCGGGCCGTCTATTTTTCTCCTGAAAAGGAGGAAGAACCGGCCGCTGCCCAGATAGAATGCATCTCCGCCGCTAAATTCCTTGATTAGAAAACGGCCTATACTTTCCAGAAAGCTGTCGATGAAAGCACTGCCGTAAAGAATGCGTCCCTCTTCATAATCTTTGATGACAAAACCAAATCCATGGATACCGCAGCTTCTGATACGGTCTTGGGCCACCAGATGGAAGGCCGCCTTATTCAAAACTTTTGTCTGATGCTCCAGATAGAAATCGGGATTCCTCACAGTGAGGTAAAGGATAAAGGAAGCCAGTGTGAAAAAGTAGCCTGCAAAAAGAACCTGGGGGAAAAGCAGGCGGCCCAACAGGCCGAAAAGAAGGACGAGGAGGCAGAACGCAAAGCCCATATTTCTTCTGAAGCTGTTGCTTTTTCGCCGAAGCCACACAAGAATCAGGGAAAGTCCTGCAAAGAAGGCAAGATAAACCAGGTTGATTTCACGGAAAAGCAGTGCCAGTTCGGCAGGATTGGCACCTGTCATGCTGTATTCCACGAAATAAAGGATACCTGCCGCCACCGGAAGAAAGGCAATCCACCGGATGCGCTTTCCTCCATAATCATCGGCCTGCAGGGCATCGCAGAAATAATAGAAGAGGAAATAGTCTTCCATAAGCACACTGCAGAAGAAAAAGAGGGGCCGGAAAGGCAGTTCTTCTTCCCTGCCCATTGAGCCCGTATACACAAGGAGAAGGTCCGTAAGAAGGATCACCATGTTCCAGCCCATGAGCACCAGAAAGGATCGGGACTCCCGAAGGGGCAGCTGCCGCCGGCTCAGGTAGAAGAAAAAGAGAATCAGCTGCACCGGAATGGCTGCCAGAAAGAAATGGATATTAGGTACCCCAATGGCTGTTAACACATGGTACACCCCTTCCTCTACGGGAAAATTCACAGGTATGACTGTCCCTCCCGGGAGAGTAAATCATAAAAGCAGAATATTTCAGGTTCCATACATCTTTTCAAACTGCGAAAGGGTGAGAGGCGGCGCAAAGTAGAATCCCTGCAGGGAGGTGCATCCCATGGCGGAAAGGCTGTCCGCCATTTCCTTTGTTTCCACCCCTTCCGCAGTCACCTCATAGCCCGACTGCCGCATGCCTTTGATAAGATTGGGAATATAGGAATCGGGACGGTCAAAATGACTGCCTACCAGATGACCATCCAGCTTGATACCGGCCACGGAAATCCTGTTCATCCGCTGGCGGTTGGAATAGCCGCTGCCATAATCATCCAGCACCAGGGTATATCCCCTTTCCACCAGCTCATTCACCCTTTGGTAGCCGCTGTTTCCCATGGCCGCCTGCTCTGTGATTTCCAGACGGACAGCCGACACAGGCACCTCATGCTCCTTACGAAGCGCATCCAGCTTATCCGGCAGGTGCCGGTCCAGGCACTGCAGGGGGGAGAGATTCACCTGTATCCATTTCATCCCCCAGCGCTGGGGCTTCTTTTCCTGGATAAAGCGGCATACTTTCCCGAAAACCTCCAGCCCCAGAAGGGAAATGGAACCATTTCCCTCTGCCGCCGGAATAAACTCATCAGGCAGCACCAGGCTTCCGTCCCTGTCCTTCAGCCGCACCAGCGCTTCTGCCCCCAGAATGCGGTAGGTACCTGCTTCCATCAAAGGCTGCAGGAAAATTTCCGCGCTGTTATTGGCCAAAGCCTCTGCCAGAAGCCGCCGTACATGAAATTTGCGATGCAGCTGTTTCAGGTAGTCCTGATTCACAGTGATTCCCTTCACCGCCACCCCTCTGGCCTCATGGAAACCATCTGCCAGGGCCTGCCGGAACGCTTCCCAGGAAGGAAATGAAACTTCCTGATCCACATAAACACAGGCAATATCAAAGAAGGCGGTTCTTGAACCCTGAGACCAGGACTCTCTGAACCGGTGTCTTAATGTATCAGCAGCCTCTTCGGTCTTTTCCAAAGGAGTCATAAGGAAGAAGCGCCCGCTCCGTAAATAAAATCCGCAGCAGAAAGGAAGCTCCCGGCGGATATATTTCCCTATTTCAAGAAGGAAACTGTCGATAAATGCTTCCCCGTAGAGGATACGGCTCTGTTCAAATCCTTTGATTACAAAGCCGAACCCATGGATTTTCCCTCCCCTGGCCCGGTCTGTATACACCAGCTTGAGTGCCGGCCCGTTTAGAAGATTCGTTTCATCATCCACATAGAAATCAGGATTTCGCAGGGTGAAATACCCCACCAGCACCGCCAGGGTTACAAAATATCCCATAATGGGCATATGCCTGAATTCTGTCCGCAGAAATAGTCCGATAAGAAGAAGGGCACCGCAGACAAGGAAAGAAACATTTCGTTTCAAACCGTTTTCCTTCCATTTCAGAAGAACCAGAAGATTGGGCAGAAGGATGTAGAAGCCATAGCAGTAATACACTCCGCCGTACACCGGGCCGTCCTTAAATGGCACTTCCGGCGAAGAGGTAAAGAAAAATCCCGTCCAGGGGGTGGTGAAAAGAAATAAAAGCATCACCCACACCGGAAGGAATACAACCGCCCTGGTCCATCGCCCTGCGAAACGGGGGATATGAAGGGCATCTGCCGTATATAAAAGGAAACCGGATGCGGTGAGGAGAAAACAGGCAAAGTACAAAATATTCCAGAAATAAAGAACCGTGGCCGGCGTGCCTTTCACCGTTACGCCGCAGGCCATGATATCCGTCACCAGAGTAGAAAGGTTCAGCACCATGAGGTACAGGAATGACCGGGACTCCGAAATCGGCAGATGACGCCGTCCCAGATAATACACGATCATAATCAGCTGCAGCGGAATGGCCGCCAGAAAAAAGTCGAGATTATACCTGCTTTGAAAAAGCCAATCCATAGGCGCACCTCTTCCCCGCTGCCCCGTGCAGCACATCTTCATTTGATATAAAACTGCAAAGGCGGAAAAGGCGAATCAATCCCTCTTTGCTTTCCGAAAAACTCTTTTGGCAAATCCCTTTTGAATGTTATTATACTCTATTATACTCCTGTCCATGATGCTTTATAAACCAATTTGTAATATAAATTGCCGGGGCAGGCCAAAAGAACATGGATGGGCCGGGTATGGGCTGCTGCACTTTCCTATTTCCGGATTCCCGGCGCATAGCCCTTGTCCGCCGCTTCCACAGCCAGGCCGATTAAACTTTTATGTCCTGTCTTACGAAGCATATTGCTCACATGGAAGCTGACAGTTCGTATGCTGATATGCAGTTCATCTGCTATTTCCGTGTAGGACAGGTTGCGACAGACCAGGCGCAGAATATCCAGTTCTCGATCTGTCAGTGTCACCCCCTGGATGCCGAAGGTCACCTGGCCCCGGACATCGGGAAAAATATGCTCCCCTGCCATAGTCTTCTCCAGACAGTCCATAAATTCCCGGGCCGTGCTTTCTTTGTAGATAAAGCTGTCCGCTCCGGCGCTTCGGGCCATTTCCAGAAAGCTGATATCCTGAAATCCGGTCATAATGATGATTTTAGGAGGGTTCTTCCGCTCCTTCAGGCGCTTTGCCAGAATAAGGAAGCGCTGATTAAATCACTGTCTGCTTTTATTCTTGGATTTTTATGCAATGCAAGGAATGGGACGACGCGAATAGCGAGCTATTTAAGGAGTCCCATGACGAAGCAGTGCATAAAAATTCTTATAAAAGCAGACTCTATGAATTAATCAGTGCTTCCATAATGCCGCTGTTCTTTCCCTCCATGCAGATATCCAGGAGAATCGCATCGGGATGAAGCTGGTCACAGACCGGCTCCACCAGCTCTGAAAAGGGCAGGGCACTCACTACCTCAATATGGCTCTGCCCTTCAAAGATTTTAACCAGTCCCTCCAGCAGGATTTTCTGGTCATCCACAATCATAAGCCGAATCATAGACATCCTCCATTTCCAGAAAGCATTGAATGAATCAGTGTTTCCTTAAGGTAATCACAAAGTGCGGTGCAGTCTTATACTGAAGGTCTGCTCCCAGGTTCCGGGCGCACTGTTCCATGGCCCTGAGGCCGGTTCCCCGCCGAAGAGGGCCCTTGAGTCCCCTGCCGTCATCGGCAATGGTAAGAATTGCCTCCCCGTTCCCGCCAAAGGTCACTGTTATGGATCCGGCCTGCCCGTGGAGAAGTGCATTGGTGAGGGCTTCCCGTATGATATGAACAAATTCTCCCGCCCGAAAAGTATCATCGGGCAGAGCCCCCTTTTGGATGACCGAGACCCCCAGTCTGCCATAAGCAGCAATGAGTGCATCCAGTTCTTCCTTCGGGTCTGCCATTTTGTCCTCTCGCAGATCTGCCATCATGTCTTCCAGGCTGGGAAGAATGGTGCTGTAATCGCTGATATTCTGATTATTCAGGAGCTGCTGCAGGATGGTAATGCGCTGGCCTAATATATCATGGATTTTATAGCGCAGATTTTCCATAGTCTTCCGTGTCTGCAGTTCCACCATGTTTCCGAGTGCATCTTTCACCGCCGCATTCCGCTCCTTCAGCACCCGGTTCTTTTCGTCCAGCTCCTGGTTCAACCGATAGAGGTCCGTCACATCGGATGCAGTAATCTGCCAGCCGGACTCACTGCGAAAGTGGATGGGATGGCGCTGCAGGAGCCAGGTCTCGCCGGACTCCAGGATGAAGAGCATATCCGGCCCGTGGCGCTCCATGGAAAGACCCGGCCTGCCGTCACAAAGGGGCAGCAGGTGCCAGAAAATATTGCCATTGCGAACTACCGTGCCAAGAATCTTCTCCATCACCTCGTACATGGTGTAATTTACAAGCACCGGTTCCCCTTTTTCCTGACTGATGAGAAGGCCCTCATCCAGGCAGTCCACTGCCGTCTGGATGGAGCGGGCCGTGAGCTGCTGCCGGTAACGGCCATAAGTTTCAGGGAAAAGGCGCAGCAGCCGCCATGCCAGGAAGGCCAGGGAAAGGGCCAGGGACCAGGGCAGGATGTCATCAAATACAGGCCATAAAAGAAGGGAAGCCCCTAAAATCCACAGGCTCCGGGCCCGTCGGTCACGAAACCAGTACAGAGCACTCAGCGTACCCGCCAAAACTGCAGCCCACCGCCAGATATCGGTGCCGTGGGCATAAACGATACCATCCCTGCCGTCCGTAAAAATTTCATAGAGCACTGCCATAACTGCCAGAAGCAGGATAAGACTGCTCCCTTCCAGACATTTTCGTCCCAGATGGCTGAATTCCGCCTGGGGCATGAGGAAATAATAAAGGACGCTGTTCACCAGGAAGAGAACCATGGAAACAACAATGAAAAGCAGGATTTCCCAGGAAGGAAGTGTGTATAAGTTAACCATAATGTTTCCCTCCTATGTGAATGAATCGGTGCTTTCCCTGGAAAGCCGAACCGTGAGTCTTGTGCCATAGCCCGTGTCATCGCATTGCACAGAAACATCATACTCCGACAGAGCCTGCCAGGAAGCAGGGCGGGTTTCTCCCTCTTTTTCTTCCAGCACTACGGAAAAAATCCAGTCCTTCTCCGTCTCTCGGAACTGACAAAGCCAAAAAGCTTCTCCCCGGGCCAGCACCTCTTCTCCCACATCCTCGAAAATATCATAGAGGGTCAGGGCTGCCTGCACCGGCAGATTTCCCTTCAAATCAAAGCCCACAGAGCCCCGGAGCCCGGCCTTTTCCAAATATCGCCAGGATTCCTCCACCGCCATAGCCAGTTCCCGGGCATCCAGCATGCCTGCCTCCTTTCCCTGCAGAAGAAGGATACATCGCTTTTTCAAATAGCAGGCCAGGATATGAAGACGGCTGATGACTGCATCGGTGTGGGGCCCGGGCTTTGCGGTCTTCAGATAAGCCAGCCTGTGCCGGATGGCCGGCTGTTTGCGGGCAATGATTTCCTCCAGTTCTTTGTAAACTCTAAGGGTGACGCCCTGCTCAATCGCCTGACGGCGGATATCACTAAGGCAACTGAGGAGTTCATAGGACCAGTTCAGATCCTGGTTGAGACGTTCCAAAAGAGCCTGCCGCCGACGCAGAGGGCCCACATCCCTGTACCAGCGCACCAGGCCGCCGGAAATGGGCATGGACTGCACTTCAAAGTCCTCTCCCCTGAGCGGAGCCGTGCCACTGGATGCATAGACCAGGTGCCCGTCATGATCATAGAGCTGCATGGCCAGGCTGGAATGGCGGAAAAAGTCTATGTACCCCTCATTGGCCGGGACGAATTTTCCCCTTGTCACCAGTTCCAGCCAAAGAAGAACAGTCCAGATCGTCACCAGCACCAGCTCCGATGGCTGGAAAGGGGAACCAGGCAAAGCATACCCGAGCACATAGATTCCATATCCCACCACAACGGCCAAGGGCAGGATCATCCGGGCGGGATGGCTCACCTTCCGGGAGAGGGAGGTATAACAGAGCACGCCATTCACAGCCAGAAGCTCCATGCCATAGACAGCAGCCAGGATGAAATACAGGGGCCCATAGCCATGACGGCTGTAAGCCGCCGCCAGACCAGCAGGCAGCGTAAAGGCCAGCTGGTGGAAATCATTGGTCATCACCAGGAAGGCAAGAAGCAGATTTCCTGCGAAGATTCCCTTCATCCACCGGGGACAGGGCCTGGTAAGAAAGGCATAGGACGCGCTGTAGCCGATCCATAGAAGAAAAGAAATCAGGATACCATAGAAAAGATAATAGCTGTACCAGATATAGCGTATGCCGTCATTCATGAAACCGGGCAGGCTCAGTTTGATTTCCCGGAAAAGTATCCAGCAGCACAGGGTAATGATGACCCCCAGATAGGCCCGGCGAACCTGGGGCTGCAGCACCTGCCGCCTGAGGCGTCCGCCCCAGAGGATGACAAAGAACAAAGTTACCGTATACCAGACCATATGACTGAAACCGGTGAGGATGGTGGGCCGGCAGCTTTGGAAAACATGACTGGTAATCTGCCGTGGAATATCATCGCCGGCCTGCAGAAAGGCTTCCGCATCAGAAACGAAGCGGGCCCCGGGCAGCGGGGAGAGAGCATATCCTGCGCCCTCCAGCGCCTCCGACAATTTTTGGCTGTCAAAGGATAAAGACTCCTTAGCCAGAAGTCCCTTCCTGAACGCCAGAGTTCCTTCCTCAGGGACTACCGGATGTACAGGAATGCCCTGTCTCTGCCACTCACGGACCTGGTAATCGAACAGCACATAAACATCCGCGGAAGGCCGATTTTCTCCTTCCTCCATAGAAAGCCGCCCATCCTCCTGAAGCTGCCTCAGCAGTTCCACCCCTGCCCTGCCGGATAGATCTCCTTTCAGCCCATAGCTCATGGCCTGTATGAAGAAGAGCCTGGCCGGATTGGTGCCGGTCACAGCCAGGGACAAAGGAGCGGAAGAGAGACTCTGCCATCCTGTAACCGGTACCGGGCAGCTGTCTGATACAGCCAGAACCACGGTGGCCGTATACTGGGGATACCACTGATAGGAGGCGCGGCTGCCTCCCTGCAGCACTGCCGCCTGTACATCGTAAGCTTCTACAGCCTGTACATCATCTTCCGGAAGATGGTGCAGCAGCTGGGATGACGGAATCCCCTGCACCTTTGCCCCTCTTTCAGAAAGAATGCGGCCATAGCTTTCTCCTTCGTCATGGTTGTACAGGATAACTGCTCCCGAGACCGCCGTAAGTGCGGACAGCCAGAAGAGAAGGCCAATCCATAAAAGTCTGATCCATTTCCCCATAGCCCTCACCTGCCCCCGGGGATTCTCGAAAGAAGGATGCATCGAATAATTGTTACCTTCATTATAGCATAAGAGCCCCATGCTAGAACAAAAAAGGAACGGCAGCAGGAAGTATCCTGTGCGGTTCCTTTATTTATTTACGATTTCATTTGCAAAGATGATAGTCCTTTTGCCCCTTCTTAACCAAAGGCTTCTTTACGGCCTGTGTTCACATCATAGCTGTCCTGAAGCATCGCTTCAGCATCATCAATATTTCCAACCCATGGCCCTGCCGCCGTTTCCGGATGCATGACGAACCAAGCAATGGACCGGCCGGAAGCATGGCTGTGATACCATTTCTGATTTCTCTTTTTCAGGCCGTCATGCTCCGGTGTCACTTCATATACGGAAGGCGTGTCTTCGCTTCCCGGAGGCCGTACCAGGATTTCCAAAAGGCCGTTGCCGTCAAGGTCGGTGACCGCAAATTCCCGTACCGGTTCTCCGTCCATGGGATAAACCTTTTTCCATTTCTTGATAAAAATGCGGATCTGCTCAGCTTCCGCACCGCCATCACCGGGACAGATTGTATCCCCTTCGTCCCAGGCCTGAGCCACGGCCCCCATAAGGCAGGCCGCCATCAGTCCCAGGAGCATTACTTTTCCAAACCTCATAGTGAACCTCCCGGATTTCTTTCAAAATGATAACTGCCCCCGAAGGCCCGGATACCGGCGCATAGGATTACCCGGGCCCCGCAGGCACAGCTGTCAAAAGAATGGAGGATATGATAGAGTCTCAGAATTTACCGCCGCCTCCTCCATGGCCGGCATCGGTGCTGTCATTCTTCTTTGCTTTCGGTGTACGGGTCACATTCATATAAAGGAAGGTGTCGTCCTTATCCAGCAGCTCGAAGCTCTCCCTGTCCAGGTACGTATCCGCCGCCGGTGCAGGCACCACGTTGCTCATGCTGCGGATGAGGCCGGAGCGGATGAGAAAGCCGCAGGCCCCGGCAATGGCCAGGGCAATGGCAAGGGCCAGCGGACTGAAGCCGCTTTTCGGATCATAGGCCTTCCCGTTTTCTTCATAGTAAGCCAGCTGTTCTCCCACGCCCTTGGCATAGGCCGTAAAGGCTCCGGCATAATCGCTCTTCTTGAGGGCAGGCAGGAATTTTTCCTCCAGCACCGGAATGCCCTTTCCATCGGTAATCCGTTCCTTCATGGCCTTGTCGGTGGCAATGTAGTAATCCCTTGTGTCCATGGCCAGGACCAGAACCATATTGCCGTTCTTCCCGTCCTTGAAGGTGCTGTCCAGAAGCTTGTTGGCATAGTCTCCGATTTTCATTTTGTTCGTAGAGGGCACGGTGATAATCGCCATGCCTACGCCGTAACGCTTTTCCACAGCCTGCAGTTCTTTCATGACGGCGGTGCGCTCGGAGGCCTGCAGAATCTTTGCCCCGTCGTGGAGACCTGAAACATCGGATGCCGCTGCAGTGACGGTGAGGAAAAGAGCCGCCAGGAACATAAACAGTGATAACACATATTTCTTCATGCTGCTCCCCTCCTTACACAAACATCCTGACAAGGAAATAGAATACAGCGGTCAGTACAGCGGTGCTGCCGGCCCAGTACAGGTTGGCCTTATTCTTGTCCCAGGGAAGGCTGCCCACCATTTTTCCTGTCTGGCCGTTCATCATGAATGTATAGGGCTTGTCCTCATAGCGGGTGGTCAGAATCCACACCGGAGCCATGGCGTAGGAAACGCCGCCTTCCCCCTTGTTGATTACATCGCTCACCAGTTCTCGGCGGGTGTATCCTTCCACCGTATCCTCCAGGACACCTACGGCGCTTTTACGCACCCGCTCATCTGCCCGGGGTGCGGCATCTTCCGCATCCACATCGTACTTGTCAGCCAGGCACCCCACCATGCAGGCGCTGCTGAAGGGTTTGAGCTCTCCGTAATCGTAGGGCTCGATGCTCTCCATATAGGTATCGTCCATTTTATTGCTGCCATCTACCGGAATCCGCCGGAAATGCATTTTTCCTCTGCGGTCGCAGCGATAGACGTTCGTTTCCGTAACCCGTTCATCCCGGGTTTCATAGACCGTATCCGTTTCCGCCTTGAATTCCGCAGACGCCGTCACTTCCGAATCAAAAAGCCAGAAGGGCACATACATAGGCTGGATGGATTCCACCCGGTTGCCTGCGGTAAAGGCCTTTGGCAGGAGCCATCTGCCTTTGTAAAACTCTTTCAGGGCAGCCACCGCATCTTCCTTGGTCTTCTTGAAAGGAATGACGAAATCGGGCTTCAACATACCATTAAAACGGCTGGGCAGCATGACCGGATTGCCACAGTAGCAGCACTCCGTGGCCATGGTGTTGCCGTCACTGACGATTTCCGCGCCGCAGGAAGAGCAGGTAAATGCTTTCATGGCAGCTGCTTCCTCTTCGCTCCATTCACCGCCTGCGCCTTCCGTATCCCATTTGGCCTCCTTCGCCGCCTGGGCTTCCGCCGCCATTCTTTCCTGTTTGGCAAAAAGCTCCTCGATTTTGGCAGTCTCGAATTCCGTATCACAGTACGGGCAGGTCACCCTGGCGACGCCGGGGGAAAATGACAGGGGACCGCCGCAGTTCGGACATGTATAGCCTACAGATGTATTGGCCATATCCCTCACCTCATTTCATGGACTACTGTTTGTCGTTATCGTCAAAAGGATCGCCGCACCGGGGGCAGAACTTCGGCGGATGGTGGGGATCTTCCGGCTGCCAGCCGCACTTGTCGCACTTGAAGAGCGGAGCTCCTGCGGGTTTCGGACTGCCGCATTCCATGCAGAATTTCCCCTGGTTCACTGCACCGCAGCCCGGGCAGGTCCAGCCCTTTTCTTCCTTCTGTTCCGGTTTTGGTTTTCCGCAGTTCATGCAGAATTTTCCTGTATTGCCCGTCTGTCCGCACTGGCAGGTCCAGGTACCTTCCGCCGGTTTGGGTTCCGGCTTCCTGGCGCCGCAGCCCGGGCAGAATTTACCCTGGTTCACCGTGCCGCACTGGGGACAGGTCCAGCCGCCGGCAGCGGATCCGCCCGCTGCCCGGGCCACCGCTGCCCGGGCTTCCTCCTCCGTACGGGCCAGTTTATCCATAATCCTCTGCCGGTCCATCATTTCCTGCCTGCGGGTCATCTCATCAATTTCCCTCTGCCGCCTCATAAACTCCTGCTGCTGGGCCATCTGCTGATACATGCCGGCTCCTGCGTTTCCGGCCATATTCATATTCATGAAGCCGAAAGCCGCTCCGCCGCCTCCTTCATTCTGGGCAGCCATACGCATGGAATCGCTGGTGGCATCGGCCATGGCCCCCATGGCCAGGGAAGGATCGGAAAAGGTCTTGCTCATCTGCGCTTTCTGGATCTTCGCTTCATCCTCTTCATTGGCCTTGATACTGTTAATGCCGAAGGACACGATTTCCAGGCCCCGGAGTTCCCGCCAGCGCTTGGACAGCACATCATTCAGCGCATCGGCGATTTCAAAAGTACGGCCCGGCAGCTCCACATAGTCGATGCGCTGGGCGCTCAGTCTGGCAAAGGCCGGCTGCAGCGCATTCAGAAGCTCCGACTTCAGCTGGCTGTCGATCTGGCTGCGGTCAAACACATCCGCCGCATTTCCTACCACCCCCGTATAGAAAAGCACCGGGTCCACGATGTGGTAGCTGTATTCGCCGAAGCAGCGCAGGCGGATGAGCAGGATCTGCCCCGTATCGGGGTCCTTCATTTTGAAGGGAACTTCCTGGGGCGTGCCGTACTTGTTGCCAAGGATTTCCTTCATGTTGAAATAGTAGACCCGCTGATCCTTCCCCGTGTCGCCGCCAAAGGTGAACCGTTCCTTCATCTGGCCCCACATATCTTTAATGCCCTGCTTCAGGGTGCCGGTGAAAATGGAAGGTTCTGTGGACTTGTCATAAATGTATTCCCCCGGTTCGCTGCATACATCCACCACCTTGCCGGACTCCACAATCATCATGCACTGGCCGCTGTTGACGGCGATTTTGGAACCGTTGGAAATGATATTGTCTTCTCCGCCGGTATTGGAACTGCGGTTGTGGGAACTGGTCCGCTTCTGCCCCTTCATCATAAGAATGTTGGCAGGCATGCTGTCGCAGTAGAAAAACTCCTTCCACTGGTCGGCCAGTACGCCGCCGGCGGCACCCATGGCTGCTTTGATCAAACCCATAATGCTTACCTCCTTTTGACTTCCCTATTGATTAGGAATCAATAAAATCAGCTTTCCTTTCATATATAGAATAGCTGATTATGAAATAAAAAAATACCTGTAATTTACTACAGGTCATGGAACCATCGGGATTAAACATAGGATTCTGCAGATTTTGCACACGCAAAAAAGCATGGCCTGCAGTCGGCGCTGCCGATGAGGTCATGCTTTCTTAATCATTTAAATTATTCCCACTCGATGGTGCTCGGCGGTTTGGAGGTAATGTCGTAGACTACCCTGTTCACCCCAGCCACTTCATTGCAGATGCGGCGGCTCATTTCATCCAGTACTTCCCAGGGGAAGCGGAAATAGTCAGCGGTCATGCCGTCGGAGGAGGTCACGGCGCGGATGCCTACGGTGTAGTCGTAGGTTCTTTCATCACCCTGTACGCCTACGGAGCGGATGGCTGCGGGGAGGATGGCGAAGGACTGCCAGATATCATTGTAAAGACCGTGCTGTTTGATGACATCTCTGACGATGAAATCGGCGCGGCGGAGGATATCCAGTCTTTCCGGTGTGATTTCGCCGATAATGCGGATAGCCAGGCCCGGTCCCGGGAAGGGCTGACGGTTGACTACTTCTTCCGGAAGGCCCAGCTGACGGCCCAGTTCGCGGACTTCATCCTTGAAGAGTTCGCGGAGCGGTTCGATGAGCTGGAACTTCATATCCTTCGGAAGTCCGCCTACATTGTGGTGGGATTTGATGGTGGAAGCGGTGGCGGTACCGGACTCTACCACGTCGGGATACAGGGTGCCCTGTACCAGGAATTTCACATCTTCCAGCTTGTTTGCTTCTTCCTGGAAGGTATGGATAAATTCAGCGCCAATGGTTTTGCGCTTCTTTTCCGGTTCCGTCACGCCCTTCAAAAGAGACATGAAATGCTTGGATGCATCGATGTGAACCAGTTTCATGTTGAATTTGTTTTTGAAAGTGTCCACTACCTGTTCTGCTTCGCCCAGACGGAGGAAACCGTGGTCTACAAAGACACAGGTGAGCTGGTCGCCGATGGCCTTATGTACCAGCACGGCAGCTACGGAAGAGTCCACGCCGCCGGAAAGGGCACAGATAACATTGTGCTTTCCTACTTTTTCGCGGATGTTTTCCACAGCAATGTCAATGTAGTTGCCCATGGACCAGCCGCCTTTGCATTCGCAGATCTTAAAGAGGAAATTCTTCAGCATGGTGGTGCCTTCAGGAGTGTGAACCACTTCCGGATGGAACTGTACGCCGAAGAAACGGCGGGCTTCATCAGCCATGGCAGCGGTGGGAGTCAGGTCGGTATGACCGGTGAGGCCGAAACCTGCAGGCATATCGGTGACTGCATCGCCGTGACTCATCCATACAGCCGTCTTTTCGGAAACCCCTTCAAAGAGGGCGGAGCTACCGTTGCGGTAGAATTCAGTGTGACCGTATTCGTGCTTTTCAGGCTTCGATACTTTGCCGCCCAGTTCCTTGGCCATAAGCTGCATGCCGTAGCAGATACCAAGAATGGGGATGCCTGCCTTGAATACGCCCGGGTCTACCTGGGGCGCATTTTCCGCATTCACGCTGGAAGGACCGCCGGAGAAAATAATGCCCTTCGGATTCTGGGCAAGGATTTCCTCAGCACTCTTGTTGTATGGCAGGATTTCGCAGTACACGCCGCATTCACGGACGCGCCGTGCAATGAGCTGGGCGTACTGGCCGCCAAAGTCAACAATCATAACAATTTCCTGATGTTTCATCTGTTTCCTCCTGTGGAGACAATATCAGTAACGTAAACATTGTATTCCTTATTATATCATATTTGGGAAGCGGCTGACGCCGCCTTCCAAAAAGGGGCGCGGCTGGCGCCGCAGGTTAGGGCCGCCTGACGGCGGCGGGTTGTGTAGCAGGGTTGCGTTCGCTTTCGCTCAGGGGAAAGGTATCGCCGCTTAGCGGCGATGAGTTTTATAGCACAGAGATACGGGAATCGCCTTTTGTCTCACCACTGTCACTTGACGGAGAGCCAGAGCCCCCTTCCCCAGGAAAGGGGGGGTGACGCCGTTAGGCGACGGAGGATAGGGGCGTCAATTCTTTGCTAAAAGGAGTCGGTGTCCCTCAGGGCTAGCGCCCATCCCCTTTCTGAGAAAGGAACCTGCGTTACGGGATATACCGTCCTGTATCATATAGCATGATAAACATTCTGCTGATTGGCTCACTGCGTTCGCCACCCCCTATCCGGCTTTGCCGGACTTCCCCCTATTCAGGGGGCAGAATAAACCGCTCTACGCTTACCCATGGTATCATGTGGCACAATGCTGAGCACCCATAGTGCCCCCTGAACGGGGGAAAGGTGGTGCCGCCAGCCACCAAAGGGGGATATCACCGTTATCTGATAAATCTCATAAGCATCAAAAGGTATAGCGCCGCTAAAACTTCCCCCTCCGGGGTGGCAAAGGAACTGGAGTCACTCCAGCGAACTGGAGTCACACCAGCGAACATAATTTGTAGGAGCAAAGCGACGCTCAAATTATTGTGAGTCGGTGATAGCCGTGCTGTAGGGGAGCGTGAGCGACCTGAGAATCCAGTAAGTCGGTGATAGCTGTGCTGTAGGGAGCCATAAGGCGACTGAGAATCCAGTGACATGCTTTCCCGTGGAGAAGTACCGCCGCAGGCTGAGAAAGGGGTGCATTCCCCGCCCGCAGGGCGGTTTGCATGTTTTCTCCAGGCGAATGCCCGGTTGTCCGGTTTATCCAAACTGGCGGCGAAGCCGCCCACCACAACCCTCGCGCCAGAGGCGCGTCAATCTTCAGAACCCTGAGAACCTTCGGCCCACAGGGCCGTCAACCCTCACGCCCGCCAGGGCGTGTCACGGCGGCCCGGCCTCATTCCGCTTCAAACAGGGGCAGCGGTTCCAGATAAATAATGTCCTTTCTCTTCGCCGCGTCCCCTTCTGCCAGGATGGCTGCCTCGCCGATTACATGGGCACCGGCCTTTTCTGCCAGCTCCTTCATGGCCTTCATGGAGCCGCCGGTGCTGATGACATCGTCCACCAGGAGCACATTCCTGCCCTTCATCAGTTCCACATCCGAATCCATGAGGTAGAGCCGCTGCTTGCCGGCAGTAGTAATAGATTCATCCTCCACCCAGATCGGGTTTTCCATGTAAGCCTTCACCGATTTCCGAGCCACGATATACCGCTTCATGCCCAGCACACTGGCCAGTTCATGGGCCAGAGGGATGCCCTTGGTCTCCGCCGTCATGATGATGTCCGTATCCTTCGGCACCTTGGCCGCCAGCTCTTTGGCGCAGTTCTCCACGATTTCCGTATCCCCCAGGATTACAAAGCCTGCAATCGCCAGGGTATCGGAAATATTGATTACAGGAAGCTGCCTTGTGCAGCCTGCCACATGAAGCTCGTAATGTCTTTTTGCCATCATACACCTCGAAAAAAATTATGTAATATCTACCTGCGGCGGCGGAGTGGAAGTGATTTCCACCTGCGGTGCCTCGGTAATAGTAACCGTGACCTGGTCTGCATCAGGATTTTCCTTCTGCACATTTCCCTTTTTCTTTACAGCCTGCCCCTCTTTAGGCGCTTCTACATCAATCAGGGGAATCGCATCGGGAGGCGCTGCCTTCCCCAGGTTATCCTTCTTAACTTCCATAATGGCAGCGATTTCAGAAGACAGCCTGTCACGAGTACCATCCTCCGCCATAGCCTGACGAATGAAATAGACCGTCAGCGCCGCCGGGTCTTCCGTGCCGGACGGGATTTCCCGCCACCGGCCATCCTGCCCCAGGGCCCAGGCCTTTCCATCCACACTGTAGCGTACATGGATTACGCTTTCCGTATAGGCCTTCGCGGACTTTACATCCAGCGTCCTCACCTTCGCCTGCAGGCCGTCCTCAAACACATCCTCCACTGTCAGGGAGGACAGGTCAAGAAACAGGCCCGTAGCGCCATCATTATATATACCGCCGGTATTCTGTATCATGGGATAGGTTTTATCGCCATTCAGGTAATAAGGCTCAAAAGCCCCTGCCGTCCCTCCCCAGGAAAAAGCTAGAGAGACCCCCAGCAAAAGCGCCCATTTTTGAAATCTCTTCAACCTTATCATCTCCTGTCTGATTCAATACCTATTCTATTGTACAATAAATTGCCTCTATTGAGTACTGATTTTGAGGGGAAATAGGATGAAAAGTTGCCATCCCCTGCGGGGCTGGAGGTTATGGCAGCCTGTCGGCGGCAGGCTGTGTAGAAAGGTTGTGTTCGCTGGCGCTCAGGGGGCGGAGGAAAAGGTTCTTAAGATTGACCGGCTCTTGGCCGGAGGGTTCTTAGGCTTGACAGTCCTTCGGACTGAGGGTTGTTGTATCGCCTACGGCGATGAGTATATAGTCAGCGTTACGGGATATACCTTCCTGTATCAAATAGCATGATAAACATTCTGCTGACTGGCTCACTGCGTTCGCCCCCCTATCCCGCTTCGCGGGACTCCAACCCTATTCAGGGGGGGGGAATAAACCGCTCTACGCTTACCCTTGGTATCATGTGGCACAATGCTGAGCACCCATAGTGCCCCCTGAACAGGGGGAAAGGTGGTGGCGCCAGCCACCAAAGGGGGCCGCTTTTCCAACGAGTGAAGCGAGTTCGGCATGTTTTCCCTCGGGCGAAAGCCCGGTTGTAAAGGTTTTATCCATACTGGCGGCAGAACCGCCACACCACGGCCATTGCCCCCTGAGCGAAGCGAACACAGCCCTTGGCACCGAGGGCTGGAAGACTGATGGATGCCATACGCCCCCTCTGCGCCGAAGGCGCAGGCCTATGGAAATACAGGGAAGCACCGCCGGGCGGCCCCACTCAAAAACCGGCGCCCTTCTGCGAAAGGGCACCGGTTTCTATTCCAAAGTTATGCTGTTAAGCTCCCAGTTCATCCAGCAGTTCTTCTGCTGCTTCGATGGACTCATGGATTTCAGGACGGAGGGTGGCGTCATCATTGAGGAAGCGGACTTCCGAGAGGGCGCGGATAAGGCGGGCGATCTGGGCAGTGCGGCCGATGAGGATTTTCTGGGCGGGAGTGTACTTAGTCCAGTCATTCCCTGCATCGCTTTGGATGGACTTGATGTCCTCGATGCCGTCTTCAAAATAGTCGGACAGATCCAGCAGTGCATCTTCTGTCTTTCTGGCCTCGTGACGGACAGCCTGCATGCGGATGCACATGTCCTTCACTTCTTTCTGGAATTCCTGGAGACGGGCACTCATATCCTTCAGGGCGTTCACATCTTCTGTGCCGTCAGCTTTAATATCCAGTCCTTTGATTTCCGGTACCTTGGCATACTGGTCCAGCACGCCGGCGCCGAATCCTACGGCGTCCACCGCTCCTGCCAGGGTAACCACGCTCATGGCCTTGGCGGAAAGCTTTTCCATTTCACGCCAGTTTTTTCTTTCCTTGTTGAAATGTTCCAGACCGGCCAGCGTGTCGCAGTCGTGGAAATCAACATTTTTCAGCTGAGAAAAGAGGCTGGTGAACTTTTTCATATCTCCCGACATGAGGGTAATCCTCACGCGGTCCAGTTCACCCAGCTCATCCTGGGCACGGACTTTGGCACGGTTAATTCTTTTCATGGCCCTTCTTCTGGCCCTTTCCACTTCGCCGTTAATGCTTTCCGGACGGGCAGAATTGGAATTGCCGCTCACAGCCCCTGCGATCATTCGCAGAATAAAAGAAATCGACATGACTCGTTCCCCCTTCAATCAGTAATGTATCGAACCAGGGAAGCACTGATAGGACAACTGATCTGACGGAATGAACCAGCGATTCCCCTTATATCTATGTTTATTATTATAACATATAGAAAGCCTCATAGAAATGGGCAGTCAAGGGAGATTTCAGGCATCCCGGAAGGAGAGGGCCTTCTTTGCCTTTTCAATGGCCTTTTCGCTTTCCTCGCTCACCTCGCCCTTATCGTTCAGCAGATGGGGGAAGAGAATGGTAATGAGCTGGGCGCACTGGATAGCCCGGGCAATCTGCATCTTTTCCGACTGGGAGTAGCGGTTCCAGTCCTCCCCTTTCCCTTCCAGAATCCGTTTCAGGTCATCAATGCCGTCTACGAAATAATCATGGAGATCATTGAGGCAGTCAGCTTCCTCCCTGGCCTTCAGTCCGATTTCACTGATAGCTGCCGTCAGCTTTCTCACATGATCCTGGTAATTTTTGAGATCTCCGATGAGCTCATGGATATAGGCCATATCCATGCTGTGGAAACGCTTGTTGTCGATATTCACCTTTGGCAGGATAGCAAAGCTGTCAAGAAGACCGAAGCCCAGAGCCATGGGTGAATAAGCCACAGCGCTCACCGTTTCCAGGCTGGCGATCTTGTCCGCCCTGGAAATCATATCATCCACCTTGAAGCCTTCTTTCAGGAAACTTTCAATACCCGGAAGTCCCTCGCAGTCCTTCAGATTGAAATTCCGAATCAGAGCGCAGTACTTGGTGAACTCCTCCATATGGCCGGAAGTAGCAGACACCTTGGCCCGATCCATTTCCCCGATTTCATACTGGGCACGGCTCCGAAGGCGAAGCAGTCTTCTCCTTACACGCCGAAAAGCCTTATGCAGCTCCCCCTCCAGATCCTTGATGTAGGTCGAATCCTGAATTTTCCCATCTTCCATTGCCTGAAGAACCTGAAGAACATAAGTTATTGTCATATATATTCCTCCTTTGGAATACGAAAGCCATGAGTCATCATGCTTTCCATCAGAAACCCCATCTGCGGGCCATCAAACGCTCTGACAGACATAAGAAATCCTGCCAAAGAAACGGATTATCGAAATTACCGTTCCTTCGGTCCTCCTGTCACTGTTCTCCTCCCCTGCCTTTTCCCAAGGCCTTTTCTTACACCATTAATTATACACCATTAGAAAAAAATAGATTTCATGAAAGCCTTTTTTTCTTACAGAAAAAATTTATAGGGCGCAACAGAAAAGAAGAGGAGCCCCTCTGTTTTATTATTTCCCCGAAGAGGGAGCGGGCCTGCAGGGCCCCTGGAGAGGGAAAAGGTTCTTAAGATGGATGGGCCTGGGGCCCAAGGGTTTTTAGGTTTGACAGCGGCTTCGCCGCTGAGGGGAAGGTATCGCCGCTTCGCGGCGATGAATTTTATAAGCCGCCTTTGGCAGCGAAAACCAAACAACCTCTCTTCGCTCGAGGAAATACACCCCTTCTGCCTACGGCACCTCTCCTAAAGGAAAGCATGTCACTGGATTCTCAGGTCGCTGCGCTCCCCTACGAATCCAGTTCCTTTGCCACCCCGGAGGGGGAGGTTTGTTTTCCGCTTCTTTTAGTGCTAACTTAAGTTGCTCATCCTATAGCGCCGCTAGAATCTCCCCCTCCGGGGTGGCAAGCGAACACGATTCGTAGGGAGACGTAGGCGACTGAGAATCGTGTGAGACGCTTTCCCGTGGAGAGACGCCGCCGACAGGCGGCAGAAGGGGTGCATTTCCCTCGCGCCATAGGCGCGGTTGTATGGTTTTTCCCGCCCGCAGGGCGGTTTGCCTGTTTTCCCCCGGGCGAAGCCCGGTTGTACGTTTTTTTATAATAACCGGCGGCGAAGCCGCCCACCTCAACCCTCGCGCCAGAGGCGCGTCAAACCTTAGCTCCTTAAGAACCTTCGGCCCAAAGGGCCGTCACCCTTCACGCCTACAGGCGTGTCACCAAAGGCACCCATACCCACATAAGGAACACATAGAAAACACATCCTGCCAGAAGGCCTACCATGGCGCCATTGATGCGGATGCCTTCCAGTTCACTCCATACTTTGGATTCCACAAATTCATTCAGTTCGTCGTCGGTGAAGCTTTCCAGCACTTCTGTCATGGCGGGAGCCAGCCAGCCGTGTTCGTAGGTAATGATTTCCACCGCCAGGTCACGGGCGAATCGGTCCATGCGCTTCCGGAATCCGCTGTCGTTTCCTGCAGCCGAAAGGGCATGATGGAGGGACTTCTCTATCTGGGGCGCCAGTTTTTCGTGGAAGGCACTTCCTTCGCCCCAATCTCTGAGGAAGGCGTCCACCGCTTCTTCCACCCTGCTTTCTATGGGAAGGGAGCGGAAGAGTTCCCTTCCGAAGTCTGCCATCGCTTCTTCTGTGGCCCTATCCTCCAGAAACCGTCTCACCATGCTGTCCCAGCCTGCAAGAAGGGTTTTTCGGAAGGGGTTGTCCTTATCCTTCCACATTTCTATTTCTTCCCCAAGGGCGTCCATGGCAGAGTCCGCCAGGCTGTCGTAGTCGATAACGCCGAAGAGTTTCCCGGCGCCGTAGAATAAAGAGCCAAAGAATCCCTTTTCTTCACTGTCCCCCTTTTCTTCCAAGAAACGGGCCAGGGCCTCCCTGTTTTTCCTGTCCTTTGTCCTTTTTTCCGCTTCCTCTAAAATCCGGTCCAGCCATTCTTCCCGATTCATTTCGGAAAGAATTTTTTCCTTTGCATAGGAAATGAAAGCGGAGAGCTTCTTTTCCCCCTCTGTTCTTGCTATGCGGGCGGCGTCGCTTCGATGGGTTTTCACAAAGGAAACGAACCATTCTCCTGCCTTCAGAGAGAGATTTCGTTCCCATTTCTCTCGATTTCCTTCTTCCCTGAGCTTTCGGAAAACCAGCTCGGAGGCAGAGAAATTCTCCACCTTCTTCAGCAGGTTCTCCCTGGAAAGAAGGGTGCTGTTCACTTCGCCAAGCTTCTGGATAATGCGCTTCCGGCTCTTGGGGATGAGCTGCCCCACAGGGAGATGAAAGGGCCGCCGGAAAAGGGCTTCCACGGCGATGTAGTCCGCCACGCAGCCGATGAAGCATGACTGGGCCAGGAAATAGAGAATCAAAACCCATGTCTCCTCCTGCCAGGGACTGAAGCGGCTGAGGCAAAAGGCTGTAAGGAAAAGGAGAAAGGCCCCTGCCATGAGGAGGTTGGCTCTGCCGTACCGCTTCATACCATCACCCCCGCCGCAAAAAAGGCAAGGCCCAGCAGGGCGCCGAAGAGGGAGCCGTTCATGCGGATAGCCGCCACCTCTTCGGAAGCCGCCTTTTCAGAAAGGCGGGCCATGGTGTCCCCGTCGTACTGGGCAAGCTTCTTTTCCACCACCGATGATACAGCCCCATGGATTTCCTTCACATGGGGAAGAACCATGGAAAGCAGCCAGGCATCAAAACGGCGCCGCTCCCCCTTATCCGCCAGCATCCTTTCTGCCCGCTGCAGAATGAGATCCGCCAAAAAGCCCGCCAGCTCTTCATGACGATTTCTCCACTCCTGCAGGAAAAAATCCCTGCCCTTCTCTTCCAGAAGCTGCTTTGCTCCGCGGGAAATCCGCCCATTCAGCTTCCTCCTGAGCCCTTCATCTGTCGTGAGCCGCGTGAGAAAATCATCATACCGCTCTCCCAGCCCTTTCCTCACCTCGCTGTCCTCATCAGACAGGGAGTCCGCCAGGTCGAAAATCTTCTTCTGTATGCCTTGGATAAACTCCTCATCCCTGTCCTTGACTGCCCTTCGGAAAAGACTGTGAAAATTCAAAAACCCATGATTCTCATAATGATTCCAGGCAGAGCGGTAAATGCGGCCAATTTCCTCCAGCGTAAACTCATCCTGCAGGAATCGCCTCACCTCTTCCGCCAGAGCCTGGGAAAGCGCTCCCTTTTTCCCGTAATGTTTAAAAGACAGCAACACCGAAGCCAGGCAGGACGCCCAGTCTACGGTGGGCAGGTGGGCAGACAGGTTCTTCCCCGTCATAGTCCACAGCCATTCCTCATGGAGAGAAGAAAAAGCAGCCTCCAGACCATCGGTCAGGATGCAGCACAGGTCGGATCGGTGCTCCTTCATCCACCGCTCCACCACCGACGAAGGCACATGATTCACCAGAAGCCTCTTCAAACGCCGCTGGGATAGGATTTCTTCCGTCACCATGTCCCTGGCCATGGTCACGATTTTCCCCCGGCTTTTGGAAATCAGATTCGTGCGGAAAGACACGCCCAAAGGCTTCCGGAAAAGAGAAGTCACGCCGAACCAGTCCGCAAAGCCACCGACGGAAGCAGCAAAGGACACATGGAAAAGAGCAGCAGCCGCCACACTGCTCTCCTGAAAAGGAGCCGACGCCAGAGCCCCCAGGGCAGAGACAGCCAGTATGGCATCTGCCATCGTTTTCTTACGCATAAATCCTCCTTTCAAGAATTCACGAAACAAGATTTGTCCATAGATGAGTGGAGAAATCCCACGTCCTTCATGGTGCCAGGAAGGTGGGGAGATGTGACCTTACTTTCAGGCCCCTGCCTGAAGCGCAGAGGTATCATCCGCCCCGCGTACCCAGATTCTTCGCCTGCGGCTCGGAATGACTGTGGGGAAAAGGGTAATCCCGTAACGCAGGCTCCTTCCTCAGGTGGCAATCCTGCATAGGATTGCCACCTGAGGATAGGCCTTTGCGCAGCAAAGGCGCCGCCGACAGGCGGCATTTCAAGTGTCTCTTATTGACTGTGTCAAAGGGCCTCCTCATTTCCTGCGCTTTCCCTGATTTCTTCCATAATTCTCCTGATTCTTTCCGCATTCTCTTTATTTCCGGCAGCAAGATTCAGCTCCCGGCACACAGAAAGATTTGCCAGTACATAGTCCTTTTCGCTCATGCTGGCACGGAACTTTTTCTCATACATGGTCTTCGTACAGCAGATAGCAGGGCGGCGGTGATAGATGCGGCATTTTTTCGTTTCTCGGTCATAAAAGCAGCACTGTCCCTTTTTATCCAGAAAGTTCTGCAGCTCTTCCACATACCGGGCCTTTTCGCAGCAGAGGCCGCAGGCGATGCAGGGGAAGTGCATCATCCCTGCACCTTGGGCAGGAAGGCCTCCACCCTTTCATAGGCCGCAAGGGACTCCTCCGTCACCGCCCCCGCCTTGTTGAGGATGGGCGTATCAAGCACTGCTTTCACGGCGCCGGCGGTGGCAAGGGCCATGGCAATGGTTTTCTTTTCTTCTTCGCCATAGTCCCTATAGTCTGTGCCTTTTCCCTTCACCACTGCTTCCATCTTTTGGATAAGAGACTTGAAAATGGGATCGATTTCAGAAATCAGATTGCTGAACATATCCGCCCTTTTCCCGATGGCCCGGCAGGCGTCGCCGGCCAGTTTCATTTCTTCCTCCGCTTTTTCCGCTTTGGCCCGGTTGCTCTTGGCTATGTCCAGATTCTTATCGGCTTTGGCATCCATCATGAAACCCATCACCGCAATGGCAGGCCCTGCTACCAGACCGCCCAGCACGGCGGTGCCGCCGGCAATGCCAAGGCCTCCTGCCGCCAGGGTGCCGCCTCCCAGGAGGGCAAGGGTAGCATTGGTGGCCGCCGCCCCCGAAAGTCCTGCAATGGCTGCTCCCGTACCGGCAGTGCCCAGAAGGCCGGCGGCGCTGTAGGCGCCAAAGGCCATGAGGCCTCCTGCCGCCAGCCCTTCCACCGTGCCCGACGCCATCCGGGCAGCCAGGCTTCCCAATTCGCCCATTTCTTTCAAAGCATCCTCATTCACAGTAAACTCCGACAGCTCGTCCATGCCGGCGGAGCCGGTAAGCTCCACGTGGTGAATCTTTCCGAAGGTATCCACGAAACGGGTGACACTGCCATGAAGGATATCTACCTTCGCCCGGCCCAGATTTTCCAGGGCGCTGCCTGCCTCGTCCCGGGCAGCAAGGAGCTCTTTCTTTGCGTTCTCAAACTTTTCGTCAGCTCTGCGGTTGATTCGTTTCGCCCGGGCATTTTTATCACTGGCATCCTTCGCCTTCTTTGCTCCCACAAGACCGGCCGCTACGGCGATACCGCCAAGAATGAATGGAATAGGCATGATGTACCTCCTTATAATTTAATGATGGTATCACTATTCATTAATTCATCAAACTCATCCATATTATGAAAGGAAACTTTACCTCCCAGCTGCCGAATGATTTTGTCCGCCCCATGGATATAGCCGTCGGCGTCCCCCAGCTTCAGGCCCCACGCCATATCCCCCAGAGCTTCATCGAAGACCTTCCGATTTTCCTTGAAATACTTTTCTGTGATTTCATCCAGCTGCCGCCGATACTCCTGTATCTTCCGGATAGACTGGGCGCATTCCTTTTCGATGCGGATACGCTCCTTTCGGGCCAGCTTTGCCGAAGCCAGGGCGCCGCTCAATGCGGTAAACACCTTCCCCGAAAGCATATATCCCGCCATGCCGCCGATGAGCGAACCGATGACGGGGAGCGGTATCACCACCGCCCCCACATACATGCCGGCCGCCGCGGTGGACGTGGCAATCCCCGTTTCCCCAAGCTGGACAATGCACTCGGAAGCGGTGATTTTTCCATAGATATAATTTTTAATAATCCCCGCCGTGGACAGCACCGCCGCCACCACCTTCCCCGGCACCCCCGCCTGTCCCAGCATGCGGGCCAGGGAATTGGAAGATGCCGAAAGGCTGTGGGAAATGACACTCACTGCGCCACCGGCAGCATAGGAAAGGGCCGCCGACGTGCCGGTCACCTTCACCAGGTCTTTGATGGCTTCGCCGGGCTCCTTCTTCCCTTCAATCACTGCCACCATATTGTCCACCGCCGCCATGGCGCCGGTAAAAACAGCCGCTCCGGCAGCAGCCTCCATGCCGGATTTATGAAACTCAGCGGCCAGATTTCCTGCCCCCTTCAAAGCAAGGGACCGGTCCACATGGTTTCGCGCCTGCCGGCCATCCTCCATGGCCCGCTCCTTCGCCTCTTTGGAAAGGTGGATATCCTTATCCGCAAGATACTTCTCATCGCCGTAGAAATCCTCATTCGTCCGGTCCCGCTTCGCATTATTCAGCTTCCGGGAAATGGTCTTCAGATTCTCCGGACTGTTCACCGCGTCCCTGATATCGCCGGCAGTGACCCAGGCATCGTCCTTGTGGGCCTCGAAAATCCGGTGCACCGGCTCCACATGATCCGCCTCCGCCAGATGCTCCGTCCACTTCTTCCCAAAGGCCAGCTTCGCCTCCTGCTTCCGAAGGAGCAGCTTCTCCCCGGTATAGGGATCCTTCACCGCCTGTCCCGAAGCAAAGAGATTCTCCTTCGCCATCCTCTTCGCCATGCCGTCATCAAAGAGCTTTCGGTTTCCCGTATACTCCAAAGGCTTTCGGTACACCTCAGCCAGCCGGCTCACCGACCTGTCCACCGAAGATGCCGCCGCCAGAGCCCCCAAAGCATTCTCCTTCCGCCGCCGGCGCCTTTCCTCCTCGTCCATACCTGACCTCCCGATGAAATCAAAGACTGTGAGTGTAATGTGTTTTCTTTATTATAACCTATTTATAAGGAGAAAGGTTCCCTCATATATGTTGTGCCCCCGCTTGCGGGCGGAAAAAAGGGTACGAAGTACCAAAGGGGGCGCTTCGCGGCTGAGGGTGGTTGTGTTCGCTTCGCTCAGGGGGCGAAAGTAAAAAGGTTCTTAAGATGGACTAGCCTAAAGGCCGAAGGGTTCTCAAGTTTGACGGGCCTACGGCCCGAAGGTTGTGGTATCGACCTGCGGGCGATGATTATAAAGTCAGCGTTACGTGCTTACCTTTTGTATCACCAGTGCTGCATGACGGAGAGCGTTAGCCCCCTTCCTCTGGAAGGGGGGTGTCGCCGCAGGCGACAGAGGATAGCGGATTTTCGCAGAAAATCCGAGGCCCTGAAGGGGCCTAAATGATTCTTCCGTACAATACCGCCTCTGGCGGCGCCTTTGCTGCGCAAAGGCCTATCCTCACCGCTCCGCGGAGCTCCTTTCTGAGAAAGGAGCCTAACGTTACGGGATTTACTTTCTGCTCATAGCAGCACAACCCATTGTGCCGCTTTTCCATTCATTTCCTTATTCATCAAAAAGGTCACTGTGACTTCCTGTTCTTTGCGCAATCAATTCCATGACTTCTTCATGAATCCGATAAATCAGGAGCCAGTCGGGGGCGAATATGACATTCACGAAAGGATGCATATTCGCCCAACAGGGAATGGTCATGGTACGAAGGTGGAAGAGGCTCTTCAGAAGCCAGAATTTCAAGGACCAATTTCAATTCTTCCATTGGCAGTCCCCGCTTTTTTGCCTTTTTGAAATCTTTCAAGCTATTTAAGGAGACTTATGACGCCGCATTGGATAAAAATACATATGAAATTCGATTCTGCGAATTAATCAGTGCTTCCCTAAAACTGGCGGGTATATCGAAGCTTAAGCATTCAAATCGTTCCACATTTCATCTACAGAATCATAGCTCTTGGATAGATTTTTCCCCTCCATCGCATCTTTCATGGCTTTTCGGGTGGTCCGATTAGGCACATCCGGTGCTATGATTTCAAAGGGAATCCGTCTCTGGTTCACCACCTGCCGGAAAAAAAGCGTAACGGCGCCGGACATGGTGAGTCCCATGCTTTTCAAAGTCTGCTCCGTCTGTTTCTTTAATTCCGCGTCCATACGAATCTGAACATTCGCCGTTTCCATAGCATTCGCCTCCATGAACTTTCAATATATTTCACTTATATTATGATTGAGTTGTAGTAAATAATCAATTCATCCGCATACGTTAATAAAAGAAATAAAAACCTCGCCATTCCACATGCATGCGTCCTGCGAGAAGGCGATAATAGCTGCTTTCAGCAGGGAGATTTCAGGGCTCCGTTTCGCTAACTTTACGATACTGTGATTCATACCGCCATGTACCACCGCTCGAAATGACAGGAGCCGCGAAAGTGTCATTTTCCGGCAAATAAAAAAAGCGCCGAATGCTCGACGCTTTTTTATGGCGGAGTGAGGGAGATTCGAACTCCCGCACCGGTTACCCGGTCTAACGATTTAGCAAACCGTCCTCTTCAGCCACTTGAGTATCACTCCACATAGCTGACTTGTATAAGGATACACTATAAGGGGCCTGGTTGTCAAGGACTTATTTTTTGAGGGCTCACCGGAGACAGAAATTGATTTCAGAAATAAATAAGATGGGCTACAATAGGAGGAGACAGGTATGATAAGGAGGCTCGTCATGGAAATAGAGGATAAGGTCTTTGCACGGAAGCGGTGGCGGAAGGAGTCTATGCTGGATTGTGGATTCCAAGAGGCGGGGCACGATTTCCTTTTGGAAAAGGATTTCATGGACGGCGATTTTAAAGCGGTGCTGAAGGTGTCGGCCCAGGGAGCGGTGTCCGGCCAGGTCATCGACGCCATGACGGGAGAGGAGTATGACCAGCTCAGGCGGCCAGAGGCGAATGGGGCTTATGTGAATATGGTGAGGACGGCCTATGAAGAGCTTCTTTTAGAAATCGCCGGCGCCTGCTGCGCTGATGTGCTATTTACGTCGGATCAGGCCAACCGGCTGGCGGACCGGATAGCGGAGGCGTTTGGCATAAGTCCGGACTATCCCTTTGTCCATACGGCCCGTTACCAGGATTACGGTGTCTTCCGCCACTGGAGGAATCGGAAGTGGTTCGCCCTTATTATGAATGTAAAAAGGAGTGTTCTTGAGGCGGGCCGTGATGAAATGGTGGATATTGTGAATCTGAAAATCCACCCGGAAGAGGGCGAAAGCCTCTGCAGGCTTCCGGGGATTTATCCTGCCTACCATATGAATCACAAAACCTGGATTTCAGTCCTGCTGGACGATACAGTGGATGACGACAGGGTGATGTCCCTCGTGAAAACCAGTTTTGATTTGACGAAATAAATGACGAAACGGTTATCCTGAATCATTTCTTTAATTCATAGCAAGCGCTTACGTTTCATAATTGGCAACGCATATCGTCACTTTCTCTATTCCATCTTTCTATACTTTCATATATAATATGAATTAGATGAGAGTGGAGGAAAGGTCCGGGGAGCGGCCGCCCAAAAATACCCGGTTCCTGCCGATACTGCAAGCCATCTCGCATAGATGAATCCATAAGAGCTCCGGATGTGAGTCCGTTCGATGCGTTCTGAAGTCCCTTCCGCCATGGGTTGGGATCTTTGGAAAATATGGTTTGTCACTGATTTTAACAGAATAGCCTGAAAGAGATCATCCTTATGATGCGGCAGATGAAGGAAAAAACAGTTTGGTGCGTCCCTTATCTGTCTGGCCAATCTCTTTCAGGCTTTTCGTAGTGTCTTTGTGACAGCGGCTTGCTGTGCGCGCCGGAAGCGACGGAGGATAGCAGACCTTTCGTAAGGGAGCACTGATTCTGCGACTGAATCAGTGCTCCCCTCAAAAATCATAGGCCCTGAAAGGGCCTATGATGACTCATTGGTAAAGCCGCCTTTCGGCGGCGCCTTTGCTCCGCAAAGGCCTATCCTCAGCCCTGTCGGGCAGCTCCATTCCGGTCGGGCAAACAAAAGGAAGGCCCTTTTATGGGCAGGCTAAGGGCCAACATTGCCCGACTTGGCAATCCTATGCAGGATTGCCACCTGAGGAAGGAGCCTTACGTTACGGGAATCCCCTTCTACTACATAAATCATGCTAAACATAGCGATGAATTGGCCACCTCCGGTGGCCACCCCCTATCCGGCTGCGCCGGACTGCTCCAC
>NZ_CALGPS010000012.1 GCF_937959425.1 uncultured Dialister sp. | reverse complement strand
CCGGGCCCGGGCTCTCACCGGGCTATACCATACACGCCGAACTGGCGCACAACTTTAGAACCCTCGGGGCGGCAGCCCCGTCAAACTTCGCCTGCATAGCAGGCGTCAACCCTGGCCGCACAGCGGCCTCTCCTTACTCCCCTTTCACTTCCCTGTACATTTCATCCATAAACCCGTCCATCCATTTCATTTCATCGCCGGCCATGCCTTTTTTGTTAATGCTCATTTTGGCTATGGTGCCGGGGAGGAGGCGGATGTAGGGGAGCATGGTCCTTGGAAGTTTCATGGGGTTCCAGCCATGCATGGGGTCTTCGTCCGCCCAGGTAATGACGAAATTGGTGCCGCCGTCCATAATGCTTCCGATGCCCAGGTGTCTGGCTTTGACACGGATGTGGGAGACACGGAAGAGTTTTTCCACCGGCGCCGTGGGAGAGCCGTAGCGGTCCACCACTTCGTCGATGAGGTCGGACAGTGCCTTTTCGTTTTCCACAGAGGCCAGGCGGCGGTAGATTTCCATTTTCTGTTCTTCATTGGAAATATAGGCGCTGTCCAGGTAGGCGTCCTGACGGAATTCAATGGTGGTATTGGGCAGTTTCTTCGGCAGGGGCCTGTTCTCTCTTTTCGCCCGGAGCCGTTCCACCGCTTCTTCCAGCATGGTGCAGTAGGTGGCAAAGCCTACGCTGGCAATGTTGCCGTGCTGGGCGGCGCCCAGAAGGTTGCCGGCGCCGCGGATTTCCAGATCCCGCATGGCCACTTTGAAGCCGCTGCCCAGTTCTGTGAATTCGCGGATGGTGTCCAGTCGTTTTTCCGCCACTTCCGAAAGGACTTTGCCCTTCCGGTAGAAAAACCAGGCCCTGGCGATTTTTTCAGACCGCCCAACTCTCCCTCTCATCTGGTAAATCTGGGAAAGACCCATGCGGTCTGCATCATAAACCAGCATGGTGTTGGCGTTAGGCTGGTCCAGGCCGTTTTCGATGAGGGTGGTGCAGAGAAGTACGTCGTACCGTCCTTCATAGAAGTCTACCATCACCCTTTCCAGCTGCCTGCCTTCCATACGGCCATAGGCCACGCCGATGGTAATGTCATCAGGAAGGATGCTTCTTAAATGGTCCAGCATGGCGCCCATGGTTTCGATGCGGTTGTATACGAAGTAGGTCTGGCCCCCTCTTTCCCTTTCGCGGAGGATGGCGTCCTTTACAATGGCGTCATCGTATTCCGTCACATAGGTCTGGATGGCGTGTCGGTTGGAGGGAGGGGTGGTAATGGTAACCATGTCCCTCACCCCCGTAAGGCTCATGTGCAGGGTGCGGGGGATCGGGGTAGCCGACAGGGTGAGCACGTCGATGCCGGAGGACCAGGATTTCCATTTTTCCTTCTGCACCACGCCGAACCGCTGCTCTTCATCCACCACCAGAAGGCCCAGTTTACGGCAGGTCACCTTTTTGTTCAGCACCGCATGGGTGCCGATGATCACATCCACCTCGCCGTCCTTCATTTTACGAAGGATTTCCTTCTTTTCCTTCAGGGTGGTGAAGCGGTTCAAAAGGGCCAGGTTCACGCCGAACTGTTCCATGCGCTCTTTGAAATTTTTATAATGCTGCTGGGAGAGCACCGTGGTAGGACAGAGCACCATGGCCTGGTAGCCGCTCATAACGCATTTAAAGACAGCCCGCATGGCCACTTCCGTTTTGCCGAAGCCCACATCGCCGCAGAGGAGCATATCCATAGGAATGGGCCGCTCCATGGCCTTCTTGATGCCGTCGATGGCGGTGAGCTGGTCTTCCGTTTCCACAAAGGGAAAAGTGTCTTCAAATTCCCTCTGTTCCACGCCGTCTTTGGCAAAGGCAATGCCTTTGGTGATTTCCCGCTTGGCGTAAATATCCAGCAGCTGCTCCGCCAGTTCTTCAATGGACTTTCTGGCCTTGGACCGGATTTTTTCCCAGTGGGCCTCCCCCATTTTGCTGAGCACCGGCGTGCCCCCTTCGGGACCTATATATTTTTCCAGGGTGGAAATCTTTTCCACCGGCAGGTAGAGTTTATCATTTCCTGCATACTGGATGGCGATATAGTCACGGTGCACGCCGGAAAGTTCGATGGTTTTAATGCCCAGGTACTTGCCTATGCCGTGCACGTCCTGCACCACATAGTCTCCCACGTTGAGGTCGGAGAAATAGCGGATCTGCCGTCCCTTGCCGGCGCCTCTTACCCGCCGGATTTTCTGTTTCCCCAGTACATCGCCGGCAGTGAGCACTGCCAGCTTGTCCTCTGCCATTTCATAGCCTTCCGACAGGACGCCGTGGATGAGGTGCACCGCAGAGGGCATGAGTTCTTCGGAAAGAGGAATGTCATATTCCTTCAGTATGCCCTTTAACTCCTCTTCCTCCGAAGCCCTGGGCACCACAAAGAGCACCTTCCACTCCTTTTTCAGAAGAGCCTTCAGGTCTTCGATGAAAATAGGAATCTGCCGCTGGTAGTTGGTCATGGACTGGCCCTGCCAGCTGTGCACTTCCGGCGAAAAATCGTCCAGGGAACGATTCAGGAGGGAAAGGATGATTTCCCTGTTTCCCTTCCTTCCCCTGACCGCCATGTCATGGAAAGAAAGGGCTCTCTTCCTGTTTTCTCTTTCTTCCTTGAAGAAGCGCTTCAGCCCCTCTTCTCCCCTTTGCGGTTCATCATAAATAATGAGTCCCTTTTCGAGGTAATCAAAAAGAATGCTGTCCTTTTCTTCCTTCAGGGAAAGGGGAAGGATCATGACCTCCCTGAAATTTTCAATGGACCGCTGGCTGTCTTCATCGAAGGAACGGAGACTGTCGATTTCATCGCCAAAGAATTCCATGCGCACCGGATGGGTTTCGCTTACAGGAAATACATCCACAATGTCGCCACGCACTGCAAAATGGCCGCAGCGCTCCACCTGGTCCACCCTTTCATAACCGGCGGATACCAGTTTCTCTAAAAGCTCTTCCCGTTCTATTTCCTGTCCCAGGGCAAAGGACAGGGCATGGTCCTTCAGAGCCAGGGGACTTACAATCTTCTGGGCTGCTTCTACGGAGGACGCCAGAATCACCGTCTTTTTCCCGTCCATAAGCCTGGAGAGAGCCTGCATGCGGTCCCGCTGCCTTTCCATGCCGGAGAAGGTGACATTAAAACCGGCCTCTTCCACCAGGGGGAAGGGATGCACTTCAAAATCCGGCGCAAAAAAGGCCAGATCCTCTTCCCAGCGGAAAATGTCCTTCTGCTCCGGCACCACAATCACCGCCTGCCCAAAGCTGCGAAGAAGGGAGGCTGCCAGAAGCGCTTTCTGGGAACCGGAAATACCGGTCATCATGTGGGCTTTCTTTCTGCCTTCCAGAAGCTCCTTTACCTTTGGCTCTAAATCTTCCACCAGGGAAGGGCCTGTATGACTGTCCATTTCAAAAGTCTTTCTTTCTCCCCTCAGGGCCTCCTTCACTCCGGATAAGGAAGGTGTATTTTCACTCATTTCCTGCCTCCTTTCTCTCATTCATCTTCACCAGATCTTTATATCCCTTAAGTTCCAGAATCCGTGCATGGATTGTCTTCCCCTCATAGGTAAAGGAGGGCAGAATTTCTTCCATGGGAACAAGCACAAAAGGCCGCTCCCAGAAATAAGGATGCGGCAGACGGAGGAAATCCGTTTCCCTTGTGCAGTTCTCACTGTAAATCAAGTCCAGATCCAGGGTCCGGGGCCCCCAGTGGACCTTCCTTTCCCGTCCGAATTCCTTCTCTACCTGAAGGAGGAGAGCCATGAGCGCCTCTGCGCTCCCTTCCCATTCCACCAGTGCGGCGGCATTGATGAAATCGGGCTGGTCCCTCTTCCCCCAGGGTTTTGTCCTGTAAAAGGAAGAGACTTTTCTCACCGTGAGTCCCTCTTCCCTGGAAAGCCTTTCCACAGCTTCCTTCAGTATACGAAGGGAATCCCCCATATTGGATCCCATTGCCATAATATAAGTATTCATGTGTTTGAGAAAAGGAGTCTTCCTTTTCTGTCATTTCCTTTCCGCAGAGAGCGTCACCGATACATCCTCCAGAATGCCGGGGATGGGAGAACCGGGCTTGTGAACCGTGGTAATCACCTTCATCACCAGGGGAAAACTCTCCATAATGTCCTCATTAATCACCCCTGCCAGCCTTTCCAGCAGCTTGTAGGGGCCCCCTTCCGCTCTCTTCTTTACCATTTCATAGACAGCCACATAATTCACCGAATCTTCCAGTACATCGGATTTTCCCACCTTTGACAGGTCAAGATCCATTTCCACATCGATGTAGAATCTCTGACCCAGCTTTGTCTCCTCCGGCTCATCGCCATGGTAGCCGAAAAAGGCCATTCCCTTCAAGTCGATATGATCCATGTCATTCTCCTTCTATATGGAAAAGGCGGAGAGCATCCCACACCTTAAGCTCCCGGGCCGTGGTCTTCACATCGTGCACCCGGTAAATGGTGCAGCCCTTTTCCGCGCCCCAAAGGTTCACCGCCGCTGTACCTTCATCCCTTTCAGCTGCGTCGGTATCAAGAATAGCGCCAATGAACCGCTTCCGGCTCACCCCCAGAAGCCAGGGACAGGGGAAAGCCAGAGTGAGCTCATCAAGCCGCGTCAGGATTTCCATATTCTGCTCCACATTCTTCGAGAAACCGATGCCCGGATCCAGGATGATATTCTCCGTCTTCACGCCGGCAGAGAGGGCGATTTCAATGGACTTATCAAAGAAATGCTTCAAATCCTCAATAATATCGTCCCCGTACTCCTCTGTTTCCTGGTTATGCATGAGAATCACAGGCACATCAAAGGCGGCAGACACTTTTGCCATGCTGCCGTCGTCATACTGGAAGCCCCAGATATCATTCACCATATGGGCGCCGGCAGACAGCGCCTTTTCCATGGTTTCATAATGATAGGAATCCACAGACACAGGCACCATGCTCACCTTCAGCACATCCGGAAGAAACTGCATGAGCCGCTCCGTCTCCTCTGCCGCCGTCAGCACCTGATGACCGGGCCGGGTGGATTCCGCGCCCACGTCGATAATATCCGCCCCGTCCTTCACCATATCGGTGGTGTGGGACACAGCCAGCATATCGGAATTCCACTTTCCTCCGTCGGAAAACGAATCGGGCGTCACATTCAGAATCCCCATAACCAGGGACTTCTCCCCCAGCTCCAGAGACTTCCCATCCTTCCATGTATATCTGCGATGCTGTCTTTTCATTGATAATCCTTCTTTCAGGAAATAGAAAACAGTGATTCAACCCCATGAACCGGTTTTCTCAGTATCAAAAACATTACCCCCATTATAACACGCGGGAAAAGAGAAAGAACCAACAAAAAAAGCGGCATACACCGCTTTTCTGTGCCAAGCCGCCATTGAGGAGTATGACAGCCCCGCAGTCCGATTGATAATCAGGGAAATAATCATCAATGAGACCGGATAGGATACACCCATCCCATGGCATTTCCTCCATGTAACCCTATTATACAAAATTTTTCACAAAAATCCAATAGGGGACTGAAAATTTTTAATGGGCCCCTTGGGCCCAGGGTTCAAAAGGTTCAGAGGGTTCAGAGGGTTCAGAGGGTTCAGAGGGGAAGGTTCTTAAGTTTGACCGGCCTTTGGCCGGAGGGTTCTCAGGTTTGACGGCGGCTCCGCCGCCGAGGGTTGTGGATTGCCCCACAGGGGAAACGACTCACTGGATTTTCGAGTCGCTGTCGCTTCCCTACAGCACGGCTATCACCGACTCACAATAATTTGCGCGTCGCTTTGCTCCTACAAATTATGTTCGCTGGTGTAACTCCAGTTCGCTGTGCACCGCTGCGCGGCAATGAGTATATAGTCAGCGTTACGGGAATGCCTTTCTGCTGCATAAATCGCACTGAACATTCTGCTGAATTGGCCACCTCCGGTGGCCACCCCTTATCCGGCTGCGCCGGACTCTCCCCTATTCAGGGGAGAGAATATAACCCCTCTATGTTTACCCTTGATTTCATATGTTACGAACAGCATTACGGAGATTAGCCGCCTGCAGGCGTCTTTTCCCCCTTTGGTGCCTTACGGCACCACCTTTCCCCCGCTGTGCGGGGGGCACAACAACCCGTGCTTAATGTAGAGCAACTTTTGAGAAAAATGATTCGCGGAGCTTTATTGTCCACTGTGCACATCCTGCATAGGATGTGCAAGTCGTGCAAAATAAGGCGCCTAGCCTGCCCATAAAGGCGCTTACCTTTTGTTGCCCGACCGAACTGCGGGGGGGGGGGAAAAGGTGGTGGCGCCAGCCACCAAAGCCTGAAGTCCCGTGAAATTATATCTATTTCGGGGTTTGGACTCCCATCGCGTCAT
>NZ_CALGPS010000011.1 GCF_937959425.1 uncultured Dialister sp. | reverse complement strand
TTAATCTAAGCCATTATCTTCCATGAACCCTTGTTATGTAATCCGGGAATCTAGGTTATAGGGGCAGGCATCCTGGCAGGCATCGCAGCCGATGGTCCAGGTGGCTGTATTTTTTTCAGGCATATCCTCCGGATATCTTCCGCCGCCGAAGGTATTGCAGAAGGATACACAGCGGAGGGGGTTCATGGTGTAGGGGGCTTTCAATGCATGGGAGGGGCAGGCTTTCCGGCAGAGTCCGCAGTGTTCGCTGCAGGGGCGGAAGGTTTTCTGATGGTAAAGCCGGCATTTTGCATCTATGGCAAATCCGTCAAGCTGTACGAAGGAGCCTGTTTCATCATAAAAGAAATTATTTTGACGAATGATTCCAAGCCCTGCCATGACCGCTGCGTAGCGAAGGCCGCCAATCTGTCCATGATTGTCATCTCCTCCGTTATCCCAGCGGATGCCTTTTTCTTCCAGCCATTTCCGGAAAGAGAGCTGTTTTTGGAAAAGTTCTCCGTCCGGATCGCTGTTTGGGGAAAGGAGGAAGGCTTTGGCATATTTCTTCCGAAGGTAGGGAGGATACCGGAACCGGGCAAGGCTTGTGGTACAGATGATGAGGGATTTCGCCCAGGGGAAACGTTCCCTTACGTGGGTCAGCGGGAGAAGATGGCTGTAGAACGGTACTGATTCAGGAACGTTTTTCATTCTTTCTGCAAGACGGTCTTTATAATCGTCCATGTCTTCCAGGGAAATGATGCCGCATCCTGTATATCCGCAGGAAAGGGCCTGCTGCTCGATTTCTTTCGCTAAAGCTTCGTTGTTTTCCATGATTCCTCCATTAGATCTTATTCATTGCCGCAGCAGCGGACAGTCTGGTTTGGATGCGGATCAGTTCTGCCGCATCTTCTTTTCCCAGAATGTTTTCCACTTTCTGCTGCGCTTTTTCCCATACCGGATAGGCTTTGGCGAGGATTTCTTCTCCTGAAGGAGAAAGAGTCCAGGTTTTTCCGGATCCTTCCGCCCGCGTGAGCCAGCCCTGTTTTTCCAGGGATTTCAGGTTGCGTACCATGGTGCTCCGCTCGAGTCCGGCGTATTCGGCCCACTGGGTGACATTTCCTTTGCCCATTTTTTTCAACTGGGAAAGAAGGAAATACTGGGAAATAGAAAGTCCTGCGGGTTTCATTTGTTCATCATAAAAAGAAGTCAGGATTTGCGCTCCGTGGCGGGAGGCAGCGCAGTAGCAGTCGATGTTTTTCATAAGTTCCTCCATAGTAGTGTATCTACACTGTGTTCATACACTATACAGACATATAAAGAATTTGTCAAGGAAATTTTTGAGCATAAATCTGAATTGGCCATATAAGGCAGGTCATGATATACTTTTTCTATCTGAAAGGAGGTGAAGGCATGGAAATCGTATGGACCTGCGGGGAAGATGATGAGGGGCGGGTGGTGAAGGATATTGCAAGGAAGAGACTTCATTTGTCCGGCGCTCTCTGGAAAAGAATCAAATGGAATGGTATTTTTTCTTTGAACGGGGAAGCGCTGCACAATGCGAAGACTCCGGTGAAGGCGGGGGACGTACTGCGCTTTGTGTGGAGTGAGGAGTCCGATATCGTTCCGTCTGATATTCCTCTGGACATTTTATATGAGGATAAAGAACTTCTCATCGTGAACAAGGGTCCAGGCATGATCATTCATCCCACGTCGAAAGAAGCCCATGATACGCTGGTGAATGCGGTGGCCGGCCATTTCCAGAAGAAAGGGGAGGACTCCGGCATTCATCCGGTGTACCGGCTGGACAGGAATACTACGGGAATCGTAGTGGTGGCCAAGTCGGCCAAAGGGCAGTATGAATTGTCAAAGTCCCACGATGTGCTTTATCGGGAATACCTGGCTCTTGTCTCTGGAAATATGGAAGGAGAGGGGACCATTGAGGCGCCCATCGGGCGCAGACCGGGTTCCATCGTGGAATGGATGGTGAGGGATGATGGCAAATGGGCGGCCACGGAGTATAAAGTGCTGGCTTCATCGGATGAGGCCAGTCTCCTCAAACTTCATCTCCTTTCCGGAAGGACCCATCAGATCCGGGTCCACTGCACGCACCTGGGCCATCCGCTTCTGGGAGACACCCTGTATGGGGGTCCCATGGATCTCATGGGCCGCCAGGGACTCCATGCTTTCACTGTGACTTTTCATCATCCGGAAACAGGGGAGAAATTATATTTCAAGGCTCCCCTTCCGGAGGATATGAAACATGTCATTTCCGCCTTATGGCCGGATTTTGATTTTATAAAGGAGGGACTCTAATGATTTTGGGAAATAGAATTCCTTATCTTTCTTTTACTATATATAAGGATTTGCCTGTGAAAGCTGCCGTATCCACCCGGAAGGGCGGCGTGAGTGTTTCTCCTTATGACAGTCTCAATATGGGCCTGCATACGGGGGATTCTCTGGAAAATGTGCTGGAAAACCGCAAAAGGTACTGCCATGCCCTTGGCATTGATGAAGGGTCCCTTATCAACTGCTGCCAGGTGCATGGCACACACATAGAAGAGGTGGATGAAAGGGACAGGGGTCGGGGTGCTTTTTCATTGGACAGTGCCATTCCCGCAACGGACGGCCTCATGACTTCTTCTGCAGCGGTGCCTCTCACCATGAATTATGCGGACTGCACGCCCCTTTTCTTTTATGATCCGGTGAAGAAGGTGATTGCCCTTTCCCATGGCGGCTGGCGGGGCACGGCCGGCGATATTGCCGGGAAAACGGTATCTCTCATGGCAGAGAAATTCCATTCCCGCAGGGAGGATATTTTGGGGGCCATAGGGCCGGCCATTGGTCTTCCCGATTTTGAGGTGGGAGAAGAGGTTATTCTTGCCATGAAGCCCCTTTTCAGTGAAGAGGAATGGCTATCTCTTTATAGAAAGAAGGAAAATGGAAAGTATCTGTTCGGTTTGGCGGAGGCGAACCACTGTCTCATGCGGAAGGCGGGGCTTCTGGAGAACCACATCGAGGACTGCCATATTTCCACATGGAAGGACAATGACCTCTTTTATTCCTACCGGAAGGAAAAGGGAAGGACCGGGCGCCACATGGCGGTGCTTATGATGGAGCCATGAGGGGAGAAAGAGTGGCCCTTGTGACCGGCGCTTCTTCCGGCCTGGGCAGGGAGTTTGCCGGAAAAATCGGGGAAATGGGACTGGCTGATGAAATCTGGCTCATTGCCAGGCGGAAGGAAAATCTGGAAAGGCTGAGAGAAGAACTTCCGGTGAAGGCAAGAATTCTCCCCCTTGACCTTCTGGATGATGATTCTTTTGCTGCTTTGGATAAGCTCCTTCATGAGGAGAATCCGCATATTTCCCTTCTTATCAATAATGCGGGAAGGTGCAGGGCTGTTTCCTTTGCTGAGGAAGAGATGGAAGATGTGAGGGATATGGTCAGGCTTGATGCGGAGGTGCCGGTGAAGCTGGTGCGGCTGTGCCTGCCTTATATGATGGAAGGAGCCGGCATGATCAATGTATGCTCTGCCGCTTCCTTTGTGCCGCTGCCTGGGCTTTCGGTGTACAGCGCGTCCAAAAGTTTCCTTCTTTCTTTCAGCCGGTCCCTTTACCGGGAGCTGAAGGGGCGGGGCATTGCGGTTACTGCCCTCTGTCCCTACTGGATAGAAGATACGGAGCTTATGGGGAAGGCAGGTATTGCCACCCATCCCCTGGGCATGCTGAAGGCGAAGTATGTGGCGGAAAGAGGGCTTTTGGATAACAGGCGGGGAAAAGAAATGTCCATTCCCGGCATCATGGCAAAGCTCACCTGTCTGGGGGCGGCACTGCTTCCTCTTCCGGTGCTTTTATTTTTCAAAAAGCTGTTTCGTGCATGAAAAAAACTTCGGAGCCTCTGGGGTTCCGAAGTTTTTGATTTCAATGAAATGTATTATTTCCAAGGAGCGGATGGACGGCGGGTTTCAAACTTCGCTTTTCGATGATGTCCAGTGCTTCTTCCATGGTTACGTCTCTTCGGCTGTCTTCTTTTTCATAGACCAGCATGGGAGAGGCGGCGTCCAGTTCGCTGCCGGGGAGATACACATATTCCCCGTTTCGGCTGTCGCCGTAGATTTGACCTGCCAGCAGGCGGCTTTCTGCCAGTTTATACATGGGTATCCTCCAGATCGCAGATGAAATGGGGCTTGAAGTCCAGATAGTCTGCAGAGGTGAGATGGAGCCTGATGCCTTCCAGCTCCTCCGGCAGGTTTACGAAATTGGGGGCCCCGTGGATATGGCCGTAAATGCAGTCGGTAACATGGTATTTCTTCATGATTTCTATCATGTGGGAGGGACGTTTCATCTCATCAAAGGGAGGATAGTGGAGCACCGCCATAATGCGGCGGGCGCCGGTTTTTTCCGCCAGCTGGAGGGACCGCTCCAGCCGTCCTTCTTCCCTGGCAATGATGGGCTTGTCTGCCTCTGTCAGTTTCGGGGAGGTTTCCGAAAGCCATCCCCTGGTGCCTCCCAGGGCTACCTGGCCGGTGACGATGGTGGAGTTGTGAAGGAATTCCAGCATGCCGCCGGTCATTCTTGTCATCTTGGTGACCGTGTCCCACCAGTAATCATGATTTCCGCGAACCACGATTTTCCGGCCCGGCAGGCGGCCCAGCATTTTCAGGTCGGAAATGGCGTCGTCCATGTTCATGGCCCAGGATAAATCGCCGGCCATAATGACGGTGTCATCTTCCTGAATGGTTTGAAGCCAGGCTGTTATGATTTTTTCTCTGTGGTTTTTCCAGTGGGCGCCGAATATGTCCATGGGCTTGGCGGGCGGGTCGCCGGACAGGTGGAAATCGCTGAAAGCGTATAATTTCATAGATTATTATTCTCCAAAATAGGCGGGAGATGCCAGAGTTTCCATCATCCGCTTTTTGCTTTCTCCGTCCATGACATGGGTAATGCGGTAGCCCATGTACAGGGGGCTGGCAGAGTAGCGGGGGAATATTTTGGCATGGATATGTTTCATGTAGTGGTAAAAGAAAATGTTGTAGCTGGTGCAGGGGAGAGGGAAGTCATGAAGCACGAAGCGGGCCAGGGTCTGGATGGTATCGGCAAACCGGTCCGGCGAGCCGTCCTTCTTCAGCGTCACATTCAGTTCCCCCATGCAGCTTAAGGGATAGTCGGAAATGGTGGCATAGCAGTCACTGTCTTCATGAACCAGGGATCCCAGAAAATTTTCTCCCAGGATGTTATCCCGGTAGTCGTAGTTCTTAAGGCCGATGATCTGGGAGTGGGGGTGCCGCTGGGATCCGCCGGATCCGGGGCCGTAGTTGCGGAAATAGATGACGGACTTGAACCTTTTGTCCGCCTCCAGCTTCAGCCAGTGGGAAAGGCCAAAGGTTATCACCTCATGCAGCTTTTCCGGCTTATAGGTGGTCAGCTCTCCGTCATGGTCCGCTGTTTCCACAATCACCGTGGGCCAGGTTTCTTCAAAGACAGGAAATTTGTTCATGAGCCAGATGATGTCGCCCTGCTTCTCCAGAATGCCGGTCAGTTTTTCCGGGTGGCAGAAGGGGCAGATTTTCTGGGTGCCGGAATGGGGCTTCCGGCTGCCGATGGTCAGGTTAAACGTAATAGGTGTATTCATGTGTATGTCCTCATCTTTCACTTATTTATTATAGCACAGGCTGGGACAGGCATATGGGGCCGTCCTGTAAAAGAAAGGTAAAAACAGGGGCTCTGAGAAATTTATGGCAGGTGCCTATTTTTATCTTGACAAAGAGAGGAGAATCAGCTAATATATTGTCATAGCAATTCTTTAACGAAATAAAGTAATAAAGAGAGGTAGTTATTATGAAACTGAAAAAACTGGTCATTGCAGGGGTTCTGGCACTGGGTGCCGCTGGTCTTCTGGCAGGCTGCGGCGGGGATAACAAGGCAGGAAGCGCAGCAAAATCCGCTGCTGCCGGCAACAAACCTGCGAAAATCGTAGCCGGCATGGATGATACCTTTGCTCCCATGGGTTTCCGTGATGACAGCGGCAAAATCGTAGGCTTTGATATCGATATGGCGGAAGCGATTTCCAAGGAAATCGGCGTGCCCATCGAATTCAAACCCATTGACTGGGCTTCCAAGGAAACGGAACTGAATTCCGGCCGCATCGACTGCATCTGGAACGGTTTCACCATGACACCGGAAAGACAGAAGAAACTGGCATTCACAAAGCCATACATGGATAATATCCAGGAATTCGTAGTGCTGAAGGATTCCCCTGTCCAGAGCATGGAGGATTTGAAGGGCAAGAAGATTACCATTCAGGAAGCATCTACGGCAGAAACGGCGCTGAACCGGGATCCCCAGCTGAAGGCCGCCTTTGCGGAAGTGAAGGCTTATCCGGATCTCACCGCCTGCTTCATGGATCTGGAAAGCGGACGCTGCGATGCCGTACTGGCTGATACAGTGCTGAATGAATACTACATGACAAAGAAACCGGATCAGTTCCGCGAACTGCCGGACCAGGTTTCCAAGGACACCTTCGCCATCGGCATTAAGAAAGACAACCAGGCACTGGTGGATCTCCTGAACCAGGGCATTGACAAGGTCATTGCCAACGGGGAAGCGGCCAAGATTTCCCAGAAGTGGTTCGGCAAGGATGTAGTACTGAAATAAGAAAAATTTCCTGCCCCGCAGGCGGGAAGAAAAATCACCGGAGCGGGCCAGCCCCTCCGGTGATTTTCCTTTTATGCAAAAATTCTGTTTCTCTATCTTGTTAAATGAATGAAGGCAGTGTATGATATTCATGCATGCATCAAAGGGAGTTCCTCTATCCCTGTTTTTCTAAGGAGTTACTGATGGATTATATTATTCACATTCTGCCCAATATGTTTTCCGGGCTGGCTGTTTCAGCAAAGATATTTGTGCTTACCTTTGTGCTGGCACTGCCTATCGGGATTCTGCTGGCCATGGTCCGCATTTCCCATGTGGTGATTTTCAGGAAACTGGCAGCCATGTATATTTACCTCATGCGGGGAACGCCCCTCATGCTGCAGATTATGTTTATCTACTACGGCCTGCCTCTCATGCTTCATGTACAGGTGAGCGATTTCCCTGCGGCCATCATTGCTTTCGTGGCCAACTATGCTGCCTACTTTGCGGAAATCTTCAGGGGCGGCATCCAGTCCATCAGCAAGGGTCAGTACGAAGGGGCCAAGGTGCTGGGATTCAGCTACCGCCAGACCATGTGGCACATCATCCTGCCCCAGGTGATTAAACGGGTCATCCCGCCTCTGGGCAACGAAACCATTACCCTTCTGAAGGATACATCCCTGGTGTACATCCTGGCCATGAACGACCTTATGCGCGTCACCCGCGCCTTCGTACAGCGGGACTTCGATACCACCCCTTTCCTGGTGGCTGCTGTTTTTTATCTGGTGTGCACCGCAGTTCTCACAAAGATCCTGGCCTATGTGGAAAAGCGGTATGCTGTTTATGAAGAATGAGGGGGATGGGAATGAGCTTTATTGAAATGAAAAATATCCGGAAGGATTTCGGAAAGCAGACCATCCTTCATAACGTGAATATGACCCTGGAAAAGGGCGAAGTCCTTTCCATCATCGGCCCCTCCGGCGCCGGCAAGAGTACGCTGCTCCGCTGCCTGATTCATCTGGAAACCATCCAGGGCGGCTCCATCCTGGTGGACGGAGACTACCTGGCGGAAGAAAAGAACGGCGCCATGGTGTATGCCGATGAAGCAAAGCAGAAAAAAATCCTCGGCAAAATGGGCATGGTCTTCCAGTCCTTCAACCTTTTCCCCCACATGACGGTGCTTGATAATATCATGGCGGCTCCTATCTATGTGAAGGGCATGAAAAAGGAAGAAATCCGGCCTTTGGCAGAGGAACTCCTCAGCAAGGTAGGGCTTCTCAATAAGAAGGACGTATACCCGGGAAGCCTTTCCGGCGGGCAGAAACAGCGGGTGGCCATTGCAAGAGCCCTGGCTATGAACCCGGATATCATGCTTTTTGATGAACCTACGTCGGCGCTGGATCCGGAACTTACGGGAGAAGTGCTGAAAACCATCCAGCAGCTGGCTGATGAAAACATGACCATGGCCATCGTTACCCATGAAATGGCCTTCGCCAAATCCGTTTCCGACCGTATCCTTTTCATGGTTGACGGACGGGTGGAAGAGGAAGGCACCAGCGAGGAAGTCTTCGACCATCCGAAGAACGAAAGGACAAAGGCGTTCCTGAAATCCATTCTGAGGGCGTGAAAGAGGCTGTGGCGTAAAACCGGGAGAATCCGGGCTTTGGCTCATTTCGGTAGGAGATCTCTCGACTCAGAGTTTTCAAAGAGGCGGGCACGTACCGCCTATACCGGCATGCTGCTCCGCTCGAGATGACGAAGGGGCGCTTACCTTTCAGTCATACTTTCCCAGGAAATACAGACGCAAAAAAGACCGGGAGGAAATGTTTATCATTTCTTCCCGGCCTTTTTTATGACCTGTCACAGCCCCAGCGCTATGCCGGCGGCAGCAGAAATGGCGATATAGATAATGGGGTGCCAGCGGAACTTCACAAGGGCCCCGTAGATGACAAGGGCCAGAATGAGGGAGGGCCAGCGGAAAAGGGTGGAAAGAGAGCCGGTGTCTGCAAAAAGAGGCAGGTTCAGAAGGGAGATTTTGGCCACCCCCAGACCGGCAGCGGCGATTAAGGCGGTGGAAGCGGGGCGGAGGCCGTAGAAAATGCGGCCCATGATTTCCGATTCCTTGAATTTTTTCAGAATGGAATAGACGATGGAAATGACAATGATGGCCGGCGCCGTGAGGGACAGGGTGGTGTAGATGCCGCCGGGAATGCCCAGGGCCTGGAAGCCGGCGTAGGTGGCCATATTGACGCCCAGGGGGCCCGGGGTGGATTCGGAAATGGCAATCATGTTGGCAATGTCTTCGGCGGAAAACCAGCCGGTGCGCTGGGAAATATCATAGAGGAAGGGAAGGGTAGCCAGGCCTCCGCCAACGGCAAAAAGACCGGCCTTGAAGAATTCCCAGAACATCTGGAGCCACATCATTTGGAAGCACCTTCTTTCTTTTCTGCCCGGGGCATGAGGAAGAAGCCTGCAATGCCTGCCAGGATGACGGAGAATACGGGGGATACGGGAGCAAAGAGGGAAATAAGGAGGATGGCGATGAAAATGAGGAGGGTTCTTTTATCCTTCACCGATTTCCGCCCCAGCTTCAGCACTGCATCCAGAATGAGGATGCACACGCAGGCCCGGATGCCGGTAAAGGCGTGGGCCACGTAGGGATTCTCCTCAAACTGGGTGAGGAACATGGCAATCACCGTGATGATAATCATGGAAGGGGTGATGACGCCGATGGTGGCAAAGATGCCGCCCCAGAAACCTTTCAGCTTCAAGCCGATGAAGGTGGCCACATTCACCGCAATCATGCCCGGTGTCACCTGTCCCAGGGCATAGTAGTCCATGAGCTCCTCCTCCGTGGCCCAGTGGTGGTTGTCCACCACCTCCCGCTGGAGGATAGGGAGCATGGCATAGCCGCCGCCGAAGGTGACGGCTCCCATTTTGGCAAATATCAGGAACAGCTGCAGTAATAATTTCATTTTTCTCCGTCCTTTCCGGAAAGCAGCGACTTCATGGGTTTCCTCAACCAGCGGATACATTTTCATTTTATGTATATCCTTTAAGCCGGCTTTCAATGAAATGTTGCATATTTAATGGAATACATGTATCATAGCAGTTATAAAGGCATATGAAAAATATTCATTTGATTAAAAACTATATGGAGAGGATATAGATGGACCTGAGACAGCTTAGATATTTCAAAGCCATTATTGAAGAAGGCACCATTACGGGGGCCGCCAGGAAACTTCATATTTCCCAGCCGCCCCTGTCAAGCCAGATGCATCTCCTGGAAAAGGAGCTTGGCAGCACCCTCTTTGAACGGGGGGCCAGGCAGATCGTGCCTACGGAAGCGGGAAGCCGTCTTTACCGCTATGCCCTAGAAATGCTGGAGCTGGAAAGCGCGGCCAGGGAGGAAATCAGCAATCTGAAAACGGGGCACCAGGGCATTCTTCATCTGGGCATGGTCTCCTCCGGCGGCCATGAAAAGCTCTATGACCTGCTGAGGGAGTTTAAAAGCCGCTACCCCCATATCCAGGTGAAGGTGCATGAAGGGAACAGTTATGAACTTCTGGAGCAGCTGAGGAAGGGGAAGCTGGATGTGTCACTCCTCCGTTCCCCCTTTTCCCTCTACGGACTGGACCTGGTGCCTCTGGAGAAGACATCCATGGCCGTAGGCCTTTCAGGAAAGGCCTTTCCTTCTTTTCAGTCCGGTTCCTTCCTTTTAAAGGATCTCACAGGACTGCCCCTCATCCTGTACCGGCGGTGGGAAAAAATCATTATGGAAGAATGCGAAAAGGAAAAATTCCAGCCCGATGTGTACTGCGTGGCCGATGATGCCAGGACCTGCCGGGAATGGGCGGAGGCAGGCCTGGGGGCGGCCCTGGTGCCCCTGACGGTGCTTGAGAAAAGCGGTGAGCTTATGGTGGGAAAACTGCAGGAAGAGGCCCTGCAGTCGGAGCTTTATCTGGCCAGAAGAAAGGGGGAAGGCCAGGGGGGAGGCCCCTCTCTTTTCTTCCATATGGCGGAAGACAGGGAGAAGAATTTTATTTCATAAATAGAAAAAATGGAAAAAAGGGGAAAATCGCCCTTTTTCTCACCTGGATTATCGAAAAATTTGTTTTTTTAAACTCTTTATGCTAAAATATAACTTGCGATTTATCGTGCACTGAAAGAACCAACCAAGGTATCATTTGTCGGTAAGCCGACTTAAGGAGGAATATTTTTTATGAACGTAAAAGTAGAGGCACTGGATCAGCACAAGGTTTCCGTAGGCATTGAACTGCCCGCTGAAGTTGTACAGAAAGGATTCAAAAGAGCAGTAGCCCGCATTGCCAACCAGGTAAGAATCCCCGGATTCCGTAAAGGCAAAGCAAGCCGCAAAATCCTTGAAATGCATTTCGGCAAGGAAGCTGTAGAAGCGGAAGCTAAGGACATTGTAATCAATGAATCCATTGAAGAAGCACTCCGCCAGGAAAAACTGGTTCCGGTAACCACTCCCGAAGTAAAGGATGACAAATTCTCCGAAGCAGAAGGCGCTTCCTTCACCGTTACCTTCGTAAAACGTCCGGAAGTAGAACTGGGCGAATACAAAGGCCTGGAAGCAAAGAAAGAAAACCCGGAAATCACCGATGACCAGGTCATGGCACAGCTCAAAGGCGCTGCTGAACAGAATGCAAGAATGGAAAAGGCAGAAGAAGGGGCTGAACTGAAGAAAGGCGACTTCGCTATTATCGATTTCAAAGGTACCGTTGACGGCAAGCCCTTCGAAGGCGGCGAAGGCAAGACCTATCCGCTGGAAATCGGTTCCCAGAGCTTTATCCCCGGCTTTGAAGACCAGCTGGAAGGACATAAGGCCGGCGACGACGTAACCGTAAAGGTAACCTTCCCGGAAGACTACTTCGTAGATGCCCTCAAAGGCAAGGAAGCAGAATTCGCAGTTCATATCAGTGACGTAAAACGCAAACAGCTTCCTGAACTGGATGACGCATTTGCAAAATCCATCAGCCAGTTTGAAACCATGGATGAACTGAAGGCAGCTGTAAAACAGCAGATGCAGCTCCAGGCTTTCCAGCAGGCAGAAGAAGCTTACCATGAAGCTCTCGTCAACCAGGCTGTAGCCAATGCCAAAGTAGACATTCCCCAGGAAATGGTGGAACAGCGCATTGACGAAATCGTGGAAGAAATGAAACTGAACATTGAATCCAGAAACTCTACCATGGATGACTACCTGAAGAACATCGGCCAGACCATGGAACAGCTCCGCAAGAACTATGAAAAGACCGCTGCTGAACAGGTACGTCAGGGACTGGTTCTGGAAGCCATTGCTGAAAAGGAAGATCTCACCGTTACCAATGAAGATCTCTCCATGGAAGTTTACAGCATGGCTCATCAGTTCAATGCCGACCCCAAGGATGTAATGAAAGTCATCCAGGAAGAAGGCCGCGTAGGCATGCTGGTGAACTCCGTACTCCGCAAGAAAGCAGCTGCTTTCATCTACGGCGCTGCCAAGAAAGCGGAAGCTGATAAGAAGGAAGCAGAAGAAAAGACTGAAGACGCTCCCAAGGCTGAAGAAGCTCCGGCAGAAGAAAAGAAAGACGATTTTGAATCCATGACAGTGAAAGACCTGAAGGCCTATGCAGCTGAAAAGGGCATTGCACTGGAATCCAAAGCAAAGAAAGCTGAAATTATCGAAACCATCCGTCAGGCAGAATCCAAATAATTCCGCCCAGGGCAGATGATTCACTACTGAATTCAATATCAGGAAACTGATAATAGTTGGGAAAAAGAGACGCGGGGATAACCGGCGTCTCTTTCGACCATATGGAAATCGGAATTTCACGGTGAAATTCCTGTGTCCAAGAAAGAAAGGGTGTTACCTATGGCATATGTACCGATTGTCGTTGAACAGACAGCCCAGGGAGAAAGATCCTACGACATTTACTCCCGCCTTCTGAAAGACCGTATCATTTTTCTGGACGGCCAGATCGAAGACCACATGGCCAATGTCATCATTGCCCAGCTCCTCTTCCTGGAAGCAGAAGATCCGTCCAAAGACATCCATCTCTATATCAACAGCCCCGGCGGTGTGGTGACCGCAGGCCTGGCTATTTATGACACTATGCAGTATATCCGTCCCGATGTATCCACCATCTGCATCGGCTCCTGCGCCAGCATGGCCGCTGTCCTTCTGACTGCCGGCGCTAAGGGCAAGAGATATGCCCTGCCCCATTCCAACATTATGATTCACCAGCCACTGGGCGGCGTACAGGGACAGGCTACGGAAATTGAAATCCATGCCCGTGAAATCCTGCGCCTTCGGGAGGAACTGAACGGCATTCTTTCCAAACACAGCGGACAGCCTCTGGAAACCATTGCCAGAGATACGGAAAGGGACAATTTCATGACTGCTGAAATGGCGAAGAACTATGGCCTTATCGACCAGATCCTTACCCGCAATGATTTGCAGAAAGTAACTGCCAAATAAAGGAGGCTTCCATTGAACAGGAAAAATGAAGGAACTCCGGTTTGCAGCTTCTGCGGCCGCTCCGGTGACGAAGTGGAGAAGCTGATTGCCGGCCCCGGCGTCTATATCTGCAACGAATGCATCGAAGTGTGCTCCAATATCCTTCGGGAAGAGCTGAAGGCAGACAAGAAAAAGGCAGCGCCCCATTTCAAGCTGCCCACACCGGAAGAAATCAAGAAATATATGGACCAGTACGTCATCGAACAGGATGATGCCAAAATGGCACTGGCTGTGGCCGTATACAACCATTACAAACGCATCGAGCACGAAGGGGAAGACGATGATGTGGAACTGCAGAAGTCAAACATCATCATGCTTGGGCCCACGGGCAGCGGCAAAACCCTTCTGGCCCAGACCCTGGCCAGATTCCTGGACGTACCCTTTGCCATTTCCGACGCCACTACCCTCACCGAAGCGGGCTATGTAGGGGAAGACGTGGAAAATATCCTGCTCCGCCTTATCCAGGCAGCAGACTACGATATCGACAAGGCAGAACGGGGCATTGTCTACATCGATGAAATTGATAAAATTGCCCGGAAATCGGAAAACCCCTCCATTACCAGGGACGTATCCGGCGAAGGGGTGCAGCAGGCTCTGCTGAAGATTCTGGAAGGCACTGTGGCCAGCGTTCCGCCCCAGGGAGGAAGAAAACATCCGAACCAGGAAATGATCCAGATCGATACCACCAACATCCTCTTCATCTGCGGCGGTGCCTTTGCAGGCATTGACAAGGTCATTGACCGCCGGCTTACCAAGAGCGTCATGGGATTCGGCGCGGACATTGAAAAGAAGGACGAAAAGGACATGGCTGAACTGCTGCAGCAGGTACAGCCGGAAGACCTTCTCAAATTCGGCCTTATCCCCGAATTCATCGGCCGTCTCCCTGTCATTGTGCCTCTCCATCCATTGAATGAGGAAGCCCTGGTGAAGATTCTGACCGAACCGAAGAACGCCCTTGTCCGTCAGTACCAGAAACTGCTGGCTATGGACCATGTGGAACTGGAATTTGATGATGGCGCCATCCATGCCATTGCCCGCCAGGCCATTGAAAGAAATACGGGTGCCAGAGGACTTCGTGCCATCATTGAAAAAATCATGCAGCACGTGATGTACGAAATCCCCAGCATGAAGGACGTGGTCAAGTGCACCGTAACGGAAGATGTGGTAAAGAACCATTCCGAACCTATCCTCACAAGGAAGGACAGCTGAATTTCTGAAATCATGTCCTGAAGAGCCGGAGCTTCAGAAGGCCATGAATGCCATCCATTTCAGATGGCATTCACGGCCCTCTGGCTCCGGCTTTTCTGACCGATGGAATGTCTCTTTATAAATTTTCATTTTCCTTTTATAAAATAAGGAATTCATGCTCTTCCATGTGTTACAATAAACTGGGGAAACTCTGTGATGAAAACAGTCTTCCCCAGTATGGAGGAATCATATATGAGTGAACAGACAACTGAAAACAATGGCCTCAACCTGCCTCTGGTACCGCTGAAGGACATTGTGATTTACCCTAAAATGACGGTGAACCTTGACATAGGCAGGAAGGATTCGGCCGACGCGGTGCGCCTTGCCAGCCGGGGCGACCGCTATATCGTAACCGCTCTGGAAGGGGGCGGAGAAGAGACCTCGGATGTATACTCCGTAGGCACCGTATCAAAAATCAGCCAGATGCTCCAGCTCCCCGGCGGACTGGTGCGGGTGCTGGCGGAAGGGGTATCCCGCGTAAAAATTAAGAGCGTCTACAACGGTGAAAGATGCCTTATGGCGGAAGTGGATGACCTGGAAGAAACGGCCCCGGACGATGAACTTCGGGCAGAGGCCTACAGAAGAACCATTCTGAAGGAATTCTTCGAATGGCTCCGCAACACGAAGCAGGGACTTCCCGATGAGCAGATGGAACAGTTGAAAGCCATTACGGACCCCGGCGAAACCGCCGATTTCCTGTCTGCCCAGCTCATCCTGTCGCCGAAACAGCGGCAGGACGTACTGGAAGAAACGGACATTATGAACCGGCTTCGCCTGGTTCACCGTCTGCTGGACCAGGAAATCCAGATCGGACGGCTGGAAGCGGAAATCAACGGCGATGTCCGTGCCAAAATGGATAAAGAGCAGCAGGACTACTACCTGCGCCAGAAAATCAAGACTATCCACGACCGCCTGGGAGACACGGTAAGCCAGGAAAAGGAAGCGGACGAATACCGGAAAAAACTGAAAGAGACAGGCATTCCGGAAGAATACAAGCCGAAACTTTCCAAGGAAATCGACCATCTGGCAGCCATGCCGCCTATGATGGCGGAAACGGCGGTGGCCAGAAACTATCTGGACTGGATTTTCAGCCTCCCCTGGACAGAGGAAAGCCAGGACAAGCTGGACTTGAAGGATGCGAAGAAAGTACTGGACCACGACCATTACGGCCTGGAAAAAATCAAGGAACGAATCCTGGAATATCTGGCAGTGCGGGTGCTGGCACCGGATGCCAAAGCGCCTATTATCTGCTTCGTAGGACCGCCAGGCGTAGGCAAGACCTCCCTGGCCCAGTCCATTGCCAACGCCATGGGACGGAAATTCGCCCGCATTTCCCTGGGCGGCATTCATGATGAAGCGGAAATCCGGGGCCATCGCCGCACCTACATCGGCGCCATGCCGGGGCGTTTCATCGAAGCCATCAGCCAGGCAAAGACAAAAAATCCCCTTATCCTTCTGGATGAAATCGACAAAGTAGGCGCCGACTTCCGGGGAGACCCGGCTTCCGCCCTGCTGGAAGCGCTGGATCCGGAACAGAATAAAGCCTTCCATGATAATTACATCGATATTCCCTTCGACCTGTCCAAAGTCTTCTTCCTGGCCACCGCCAATACGGTATCCACCATCCCGCCGGCTCTTCTGGACCGCATGGAACTCATCGAGCTTACAGGATACACGGAAGAGGAAAAGGTGAAAATTGCCAGACAGTACCTCATTCCACGGCAGATGAAGAGAAACGGCCTTAAAGCGAAGGACATCCATTTCACCGACCTGCTCATCCGCCGCGTTATCCAGGGCTATACCAGGGAAGCGGGAGTGCGCGAACTGGAAAGAACCATCGGCTCCCTCTGCCGCAAGGTAGGCAAGAAAATCGTCCTTCAGGACGAAAGCCTTCCCGCCCTTTCCGCCAAGACACTGGAAAAATACCTGGGTCCTGTGAAATTCCTGCCTATGGCCGAAGAACACCCCGACGCCGTAGGACGGGTGAACGGACTGGCCTGGACCATGGCCGGCGGCGAAGTACTGGATACGGAAGCGGTCACCATCAAGGGCAAGGGCAACCTTATCCTCACGGGACAGCTGGGAGATGTGATGAAGGAATCTGCCGAAACGGCCTACACCTACATCCGCAGCCGGGCAAAGGAACTGGGCCTGAAGGAAGATTTCTATGAAACCCTGGACACCCATATCCATCTGCCCGAAGGCGCCGTTCCCAAGGACGGCCCCTCCGCCGGCGTCACCATGGCCACTGCCATGGCCTCCGCCTACACCGGAAGGAAGGTAAGAGGCGACACCGCCATGACCGGCGAAATCACCCTTACCGGCGAAGTCCTTCCCATCGGCGGCGTGAAGGAAAAGGTGCTGGCAGCCAACCAGTTCGGCATTAAGCAGATCCTCCTTCCTGAAAAGAACAGGCGGGATCTGGAAGAACTGCCGGAGTCCGTCAGGGAAAAACTTCATTTCGTATATGTAAAGAATGTGGATGATGTGCTCAGCCACGCCCTTCTGAAATAAGGAAACGCTGATTCAATCACCGTCTGCTTTTATTCTTATCAAAGCAGACACTATGAATGAATCAGCGCTTCCGCAAAGGCGGCCCATCAGATCCGGAGTAAGGAGGCATCCCCTTGTCAGAAATCAAAAAAATGGATGAATTTCATATATTCTCTTCCGCCTATTTCCGGGCGGCGGTGAACCGCAGCCAGTACGTGAACGACGGCAGGAAGGAAATCGCCTTCATCGGACGTTCCAATGTAGGCAAATCATCCCTCATCAACTCCCTCTGCGGAAGGAAGAAACTGGCCTTTGTAAGCCGGGAACCGGGCAAGACCAGAACCATCAACTACTACGCCATACAGTCCAGAAGGATGGAAGAAGAAAAAGAAGTGCGGCAGGACTGGTACCTGGTAGACCTGCCGGGCTACGGCTTTGCCAAAACAAGTCAGCAGAACAAGGACAGCTGGTCATCCTTCATTGCAGACTATCTGGAACATTCGCCCACCCTGCAGATGATTGGCCTTTTAATCGACCTTCGCCATCCCGGCCTTCCCATCGACCTCAAGGCCTATGAATGGCTCCGCTCCATCGCCCCCTCCCTTCTGATTATCGGCACCAAGGGAGACAAACTGAAACGGAACGAACTGGTGAAGAACAGGAAGCTTCTGGAAAAATATTTCCCGGGAGATTTCCCTCCCATTGCCTACTCCTCCCTTTCAGGAGAAGGCAGGGACGAACTGCTGAAAGTCATTGAAGAAAAGATTTGTGACTGATATGAAAAAGACCATGTTTCTCACCGTCATTTTGGCGGCGGCATCCATCACAGGCTTTGCCTACAATGTATATGCTCCCAACTCCTTCGACGCCGTGAGCCCCGCCTCCTGGGACTACAAAACCGTGGAAACCCTGTGCAGGGAAGGGAAAGCCCCTTCCTACACGGAAGACTTCTTCCGCCGCGGCAGCATTACCCGCTATGAACTGGCCGGCGTCATCAAGGACATGCTGGAACACCATGACAGGAATGACAAAGACCACGGAAGCCTCATGAAGCTCAAAAAAGAATACGCCCGGGAACTGGAAGCCCTGGGGTACAAGGAAGAAAAGAAAACGGCTGAAGGGAAACCGGTGCTGGAAATGGGCGGAGACGGAAGAATCCGCTACAGCAGCGACGGAGACGCCGACGGAAGAGTCCGGGTGAACACCATCTGGCACATTGACAGAGATACCACCGTCAATGCCGGCGGCACAAAGAATGTAGACTGATAAAACCGCGATACCATGGAAATCCATGGCATCGCGGTTTTTTAGTGGGCCGGTGGGGAGGGCGGCTGTCGGCTGTCCGCTTTCCGCTGTCCGACTGGTATTTCTTAGTGGGCTAGTCGGAGTCACTTACGGCATACATCAGAAGTGTTTCCCTTCGAACGGTATTTACCGTTATATGAGCCATCGGCGGCATGTACCAAGATTCTTCGCCTGCGGCTCGGTATTTTGGGGGAGGCGGGAAGAAGGCTCCATATTGCATGCCGCCTTTGGCGGCATTACAAAATTTATTGCCCGAAGGGCAATCCACAACCCTCAGCGCCATAGGCGCTGTCAAACCTAAGAACCTTAAGAACCCACGGGGCCAAAGGCCCCGTCCACCTCTTCCTCTGAACCCTCTGACCCCTCTTACTCAATACACCATCACATACCACAGAATAAGCACAGAGAGAAGGGCCAGGTTGTACAGGGAGAAGGCGGCCAGGTATTCCTTTTTTCCGGCGGAGGGAATATTGGCGTAGGTTTTGAAGGAAATGAGGCTGGCCATGGAGGCGATGAGGGTGCCCAGGCCGCCTATGTCCACCCCAAGGAGGAGGGGCGCCGCGTTTTCCGTATAAGGAGAAAGCATGACCGTGGCAGGCACGTTGCTGATGAACTGGGAGAGAAGAAGGGAAATCCAGAACTCCCGGCCCGCCAGGGTTTCCCGGGCCCAGGTGCTGACCATGTCCATGCGTCCCAGATTCCCTACGGCCATGAAAAGGAGGGCGAAGAGGAGGAGCAGCTTGTAATCCACCCGGAGGAACACATGCCTGTCAAGAATCACCATCACCGGCACCACCACCGCCAGTACAAGGGAAAGGGGCAGAAGCCGGAGGACATGAAGGATGGAAAGAAGAAGAAGAAACAGGAGGAGCAGGGATTTCCTCTTCGGAAGAGGCGCTTCCATAGGCGGCATGGAAGAGACGGTATGCTTCGGGAAAAGGCGGCCTGCTGTATAGATAAGAAAACCGCTGATAAGAACCACAGGCCCCGTGAAGGAAAGAAATGTGAAAAGGGGCAGATGGTAGTAGTCGTAGATGAAAAGATTCTGCGGATTTCCAATGGGCGTGAGCATGCTTCCCATATTGGCGGCTATGGTTTCCAGCGTAATCAGGGGAATGAGAAGCGCCCGCTCCCGGATTTCCAAAAAGGTGGCAATGGAAAAGGGAACGAAAATGATGAGGGATATGTCATTGGTAATCACCATGGAAGAGAAAAAGCAGGCAAAGATGAAAAAGCGGGCCATCAGCCGCACCGTCCCCTTCCCGGAGAAAAAATGAAGGCACAGGGCCCGGGGAATTCCCCATTTCCCGATTTCCGCCGTAATGACCATAAGGCAGAAAAGAATGCCCAGAAGATTCCAATTAATGCTTTCCCAAAGAAGGGAAGGGGAAAAGGGCACGAAAAGGCCGGTGAAAACGGCAAAGAGTGCGGCCAGCAGTAGATCTGCGTACTTGGTTATCATGAAAAACCTCCGATGCAATAGGATGTCTCTGTCATTATAACGGAAAGTGGGCTGGTGAACTAGTGGGATAGTGGGATAGTGGGATAGTGAGCTAGGGAGCTGGTGGGCTGATACAGCTGTCCGCTGTCGGCTGTCCGCTTGCCGCCTGTTGCTATCCGCCAATTTTGGACTGTATTCCCGAAAGCAGGAGAAAAGCAGACATCAGACGCCTCTTTCCCGCCGATTGATATTTATCGGCAGATGAGTCACTGGCGGCGTTCACCGAGATTCTTCGCTTCGCTCAGAATGACTTGCTCGGCGGGAAGACAGAAGCGTAACGTGGACTATAAAACTCATCGCCGCCAAAGGCGGCGATACCACAACCCTCGGCCCCATGGGCCGTTAATCCTAAGAACCCTCCGGCCCAAGGGGCCGGTCAATCTTAAGAACCTTCCCCTCTGAACCCGGCCCGCCGCAGGCGGGCCACTTAGTGTAAAATTTTACTCGGTGGGGGAATTTTTCCAAAAACAATAAAAGA
>NZ_CALGPS010000010.1 GCF_937959425.1 uncultured Dialister sp. | reverse complement strand
GCGAATAGTTTCCTGTCGGTATGAAGTGCCAATGTGTGTCACATCAATAGGAAACCTTTCGCGAATAGTTTCCTGTCGGTAAGAAGCACCACAGCGTCAATCCGCTGTCCCCACCCTTTACTCCCCTTGCTTTTTTCTCCCCATTTCTGTAGAATTAAAAAAGGGATAATCTTTTCAGGTTATCCGGCCCCGGATGGGGCTTTTTTGTTGCCTGCTTTCCCCAAATGCGGGCATTATTGATACAAATGGGGTGTTTTATATGGCAAAATCCTATGATGTGGTGATTATCGGTGCCGGCCCTGCCGGTATTTTTACGGCGCTGGAGCTGGCGGATACGGGGCTTTCCATCCTGATTCTGGAAAAGGGTCTGGATATCCGGGAACGTATCGCTCTCAATAAAGACAGGACGGCGCCGGCCAGCGACCGGCGGGCGAATATTGTGTCCGGCTGGGGCGGTGCCGGTGCCTTTTCCGACGGCAAGCTGACTCTTACCACCGATTACGGCGGCAATCTGGATGATTATATGAATAAGGGCGAACTGGCCCGTCTGATTTCCTATGTGGATTCCGTATACTGCCGTTTCGGCGGCGAAGGCCGGGCGGTTTACGGTGATGAGCACAGGGACAAGATTCACGAACTGAAGCGGAAGGCCGCCGCTGCGGACCTGGCCTTTATCCCTGCCCGCATCCGGCACCTTGGCACCGATGTGAACGGTGAAATCCTTACCCACATGCGGGACAGTTTCCCATCCAATGTGACGGTGAAGTCAAACTGCCCGGTGGATCACATCCTGGTGAAGGACGGGAAGGTGGAAGGCGTCATGGCCGGCGGCGAAACCTACCTCTGCAAATATCTGGTAGCCGCTCCGGGCAGGGACGGCGCCGAATGGTTCACCAAGGAAGCAAAGAACCTGGGCCTCCACACCGCTTCCAATGCCGTGGATATCGGCGTCCGGGTGGAATCTCCGGCGGAAATCTACGAGCCTATTACCGACATCTGCTATGAATCCAAGCTGGTTTATTTCTCCAAATCCTTTGACGACCGGGTACGCACCTTCTGCATGAACCCCTACGGTTTCGTGGTGACGGAAAACAACAACGGCCTCATGACGGTGAACGGCCACTCCTATGCCCATAAGAAAAGCGGGAATACAAATTTCGCCATTCTTGTTTCCAAACAGTTCACCCAGCCCTTCCACGAACCTATCGAATACGGCAAGTACATCGCCTCCCTGGCCAACATGCTTGGAGGCGGCCCCATCGTGCAGCGGCTCGGGGACCTCCGGGACGGCCGCCGCTCCACAGAAGAACGCATCCGCCGGGGCCTGGTGCACCCCACCATGCCCTCTGCCACACCGGGAGATTTATCTTTGGTCTTGCCATATCGCTTCTTAAAGGATATTATGGAGATGTTCGAAGCGCTGGATAAAGTGGCGCCGGGAGCCAACTCACGGCACACCCTCCTCTACGGTGTGGAAGTGAAATTCTACTCCTCCCGCATCGAGCTTTCAAACCAGCTGGAAACGAAGATACCAAACTTCTTCGCTATTGGTGATGGAGCCGGCATCACCAGGGGCCTGGCACAGGCCTCCGCCGCCGGCGTAGTGGTGGGACGCGAAATCTGCGCCCGCATTGGGAAACCGAAGGGAGAAATCTGAAAAATGATACCAAGGTACACACGTCCGGTCATGGAAAAGATCTGGAACGAAAGAAATGAATGGCAGACCATGCTGAATGTGGAAATCGCAGCCTGCGAAGCAAATGCCGAACTGGGCCGCATTCCGAAAGAAGCAGTGGAAGTCATCAAAGCGAAAGCAGACTTTGACGTGGACCGCATCCATGAAATCGACCGCGAAATCAACCACGACATTATCGCCTTCCTCACCAACGTCGGTGAACACGTAGGCGACGAAGCCAAGTACATCCACATGGGCCTTACCTCCACCGACGTGAAGGACACCGGCCTTAACGTACAGCTCAAACAGGCCTCCGAAGTCCTTATCGACGACCTGGAAAAACTGGCGGAAGTGCTGAAGAGAAGGGCTGTGGAATTCAAACACACCCCCACCATCGGCAGAACCCACGGCGTTCACGCAGAACCCACCACCTTCGGCCTGAAACTCCTCCTCTGGTACTCCGAAACCTTAAGAAACATCGACCGCATGAAACGGGCTGCTGACGAAATGGCGGTAGGCAAACTCTCTGGCGCCGTCGGCACCTATGCGGACATCGACCCCTTCGTAGAAGAATACGTATGCAAAAAACTGGGCCTGAAACCGGAAATCGTAGCCACCCAGGTAGTACAGCGCGACCACCACGCCGAATACGTGGCCACCCTGGGCGTCATCGCCGGCGTCCTCTCCCAGATGGCCCTGGAAGTCCGTCACCTCCAGAGAACGGAAGTGAGAGAAGCGGAAGAATACTTCAGCCCCAAGCAGAAAGGCTCCTCCGCCATGCCTCATAAGAGAAACCCCGTAAAATCCGAAAGAATCTGCGGCATGGCCCGCCTCATCCAGGGCTACAGCCTCCCTGCCTTCGAAGACATCCCCCTCTGGCATGAAAGAGATATTTCCCACTCCTCCGTAGAAAGAGTCATCCTCCCCGACGCCACCATCGCCCTGGACTACATCCTGGACCAGACCACCAGCCTCATCGACAAGCTCCTGGTGTATCCGGAAAAAATGATGGCCGACCTCAACCTCACCGGCGGCCTTATCTACAGCCCCAGAGTCCTCCTGGCCCTCGTTGCCAAAGGCGCCTATAGAGACACCGCTTACCGCTGGGTACAGAGAAACGCCATGAAACGCTGGCTCCAGGGAGAAGACTTCTACGAAAACCTCTGCAAAGACGAAGACGTAAGAAAGTACCTCACCCCCGAAGAAATCAAAGCCTGCTTCGACTACAAACCCATGCTGAAGCACGTGGACGAAATCTTCGCCCGTTTCGGCCTGTAATCCCTGGAATATGTGAAATATGTGAAATCAAAAAATCCTCTCCACAGTGGAGGGGATTTTTTATTTGTGAAGTTTCCTGTCGGTAAGAAGCACCAGTGTGTGTCACCACAATAGGAAACTTTTAGCGAATAGTTTCCTGTCGGCAAGAAACACCACTGCGTAACACTTCAATAGGAAACCTTTTGCGAATAGTTTCCTGTCGGTATGGAATACTACAGCGTGTCACCACAATAGGAAACTTTTAGCGAATAGTTTCCTGCCGGTAAGAAACACCAAAGCGTGTCATTTCAATAGGAAACCTTTTGCGAATAGTTTC
>NZ_CALGPS010000009.1 GCF_937959425.1 uncultured Dialister sp. | reverse complement strand
GCAGCGTCAAGCCGGACAGGAAACTTTTGGCGAATAGTTTCCTGCCGGTAAGAAATGCCATAGTGTCAAGCCGGATAGGAAACTATACGCGAATAGTTTCCTGTCGGTAAGAAACACCGCAGCGTCAAGCCGGACAGGAAACTTTTGGCGAATAGTTTCCTGCCGGTAAGAAACACTGTGGCGTCAAGCCGGATAGGAAACTTTATGCAAACAGTTTCCTGTCGGTAAGAAATGCCATAGCTTCATGTCGGATAGGAAACTATACGCGAATAGTTTCCTGCCGGTAAGAAGCACCATAGTGTCAAGCCGGACAGGAAACTATACGCGAATAGTTTCCTGTCGGTAAGAAACACCGCAGCGTCAAGCCGGATAGGAAACTTTTGGCAAATAGTTTCCTGTCGGTAAGAAGCACTGCAGTGTCAAGCCGAACAGGAGCCCTACCCATTGCCTTCTCAGTAACGTATAATATAAGGGAAGCACTGATTCATTCGATAACGATTTAATCAGCGCCCCTAAGAGGAAATTCGGTACTGTTTTTCAAGGCAGTGTTTTTATAGAATGAAAAATGAAGGAGGAGTTATGTTTACAGCAACAACCATACTGGCGGTGAAAAAGGATGGTCATACAGCCATGGCCGGCGACGGTCAGGTGACCATGGGGAATGCGGTGATTATGAAGAATACGGCCCGCAAGGTGCGCCGCCTGTATCACGGAAAGATTATTGCAGGCTTTGCAGGCTCTGTGGCCGACGCCTTTTCTTTATTTGACAAATTTGAAGCGAAGCTCTCGGACTGCAGCGGCAATCTGGTGAGGGCGGCAGTGGAATTTGCCAAGGACTGGCGGCGGGACCGGGTGCTCCAGAAGCTGGAAGCGCTCCTGATTCTGACTGACGGAGAGCATCTTTTCCTCGTTTCCGGCAGCGGAGAAGTGATTGAACCGGACGACGGCATTCTTGCCATCGGCAGCGGCGGCAACTATGCCCTGGCTGCGGCTCGGGCCCTGTCTCAGAATACCGGTCTTTCTGCCAGGGAAGTGGCGGAAAAATCACTCCATATTGCAGCAGACATCTGCGTATATACCAATCATAATGTTATTGTGGAGGAAATCTGATGGAAGAACTGACACCCCGTAAGATTGTAGAATATCTGGACCATTATATTATCGGGCAGAAGGACGCCAAAAGAGCAGTGGCGGTGGCCCTTCGGAACCGCTGGCGGGCCGGGCAGCTGCCCCATGATATTTCAAAGGAAATCAGCCCCAAGAACATCCTTCTCATCGGGCCTACGGGGGTAGGCAAGACGGAAATCGCCCGCCGTATCGCCTCCCTGACCCATGCGCCTTTCGTGAAGGTGGAAGCCACCAAGTATACGGAAGTAGGGTATGTCGGCCGGGACGTGGAGTCCATGGTACGGGATCTGGTGGAAGAAGCGGTGCGCCTGGTGAAAAAGGAAGAAGCAGCCCTTCACGGCAGGGATGCAGATGAAGAGGCTCTCCGCCGCATTGCGGAAGCTCTGTGGCCTTCGAAGAAACCGGAAACAAGGAGCCCCATGGATATTATCTTCGGCGAAAAGAAGGAAGATAAGCCCCAGGATGAAGGTGAAAAGGAAAGACGCAGGGAACTCATCGAACGCATCCGCAGGGGAGAACTGGATGACCGCATGGTGGAAATCAAGGTGGAGGATAAGGGAAATGCCCCTGAGTCGGACAATGAGCAGGCAAACCAGATTTCCATCATGATTTCCAGCATGATGCCCAAACGGACAAAGAAGAAGAAAGTCACCGTGGCAGCGGCCAAAAAGATTCTGGCCGAAGAAGCGGCCGATGAAATGGTGGATATGGAAGTGGTGAAGGAAAAAGCCATCCACTATGCGGAGGAAAGAGGCATTATTTTCATCGATGAAATCGATAAAATCGCAGGAAGGACAGGCGCTTCCGGCGGCCCGGACGTTTCCCGGGAAGGGGTGCAGCGGGATATCCTCCCCATTGTGGAAGGCGCTACGGTGAAGACAAAGTACGGCCAGGTGAAGACGGATCATATCCTTTTCATGGCCGCCGGCGCCTTCCATGTATCCAAACCCAGCGACCTTATCCCCGAACTTCAGGGCCGTTTCCCCATCCGGGTGGAACTGTCCAGCCTGAATAAAGATGACCTCAGAAAAATACTGACCGAACCTCGTCAGGCTCTCATCCGCCAGTATACGGCCCTTCTGGAAACGGAAGGACTTCAGGTCTCCTTCGGGGAAGATGCACTGGATACCATTGCGGACATCGCTCTTCAGGTGAACCGGGAAACCGAAGATATCGGTGCCAGAAGACTCTATACCATCCTGGAAAAAGTACTGGAAGATCTCTCCTTCGATGCTCCGGATATGGAGCAGAAGGAAGTGGTGGTGGACAGCGCCTATGTAAAGGAAAAACTGGGGAAAATTACAGAAAACATCGATATTTCAAACTACATCCTTTAAGGAAAAACCGGCGGCCCTGTCCGCCGGTTTTTTGGGGTTCCTGCCGGCAAGAAACACTGCAGCGTCATGTCGGATAGGAAACTTTTAGCGAATAGTTTCCTGCCGGTAAGAAGCACTATAGTGGCAAGCCGAACAGGAAACTTTTGGCGAATAGTTTCCTGCCGGTAAGAAATACTGCAGCGTCAAGCCGGATAGGAAACTTTTGGCGAATAGTTTCCTGCCGGTAAGAAACACTGCAGCGTCAAGCCGGATAGGAAACTTTTGGCGAATAGTTTCTTGTCGGTAAGAAACACTGCAGCGTCAAGCCGGATAGGAAACTTTTTGCGAATAGTTTCCTGTCGGTAAGAAACACCGCAGCGTCAAGCTGAACAGGAAACTTTTTGCGAATAGTTTCCTGTCGGTAAGAAATACTGCAGCGTCAAGCCGGATAGGAAACTTTTTGCGAATAGTTTCCTGTCGGTAAGAAACACTGCAGCGTCAAGCCGGATAGGAAACTATACGCGAATAGTTTCCTGCCGGTAAGAAGCACCATAGTGTCATGTCGGATAGGAAACTATACGC
>NZ_CALGPS010000008.1 GCF_937959425.1 uncultured Dialister sp. | reverse complement strand
CAGCGCTGCCCGACTCCACCGTCATCTCGAGGGGGGCTGCATGCCGGTATGAAGATGGATGTATTTCTGCTCATTGAGGCTCTGAGTGGGGGAATCTCCCGCCACATGACAGCTTGTGTCCGTGCGGGGATTCTTCCACACCGCGCTCTTTCGCTGCGGTGGAAATGACGACAGCGCTGCCCGACTCCACCGTCATCTCGAGGGGGGCTGCATGCCGGTATGAAGACGGATGTATTTCTGCTCATTGAGGTTCTGAGCCCCGAGATCTCCTGCCGCAATGAGGCTTGTGCTGTTGAGGCATGAGATTTCTTCACGCTCCCTCTGCTGTGGTAAATATGACAGTGGTGCAATGCAGCGCCTGTGCTATTCGTTTTTTGAAATGACTGTACTATATATCTTCTCTACCCGGGCACGACGAAAAGCCTGAAAGACCTTGGCCGGTTCAGACGAAGACCCATTGGAATTCGTCTGCCTCATCTTGACGATGAGATCTTTCAGGCTATTCGGTTCGTGCAGCATTAACCCATATTTCCTGAAGCTTCCAGTCCTGGGGGCAGGAGCTTCAGAACGCATCGAACGGACTTGGTATCCGGAGCTCTTATGGATTCATCTTTGCGAGATGGCTTGCAGTATCGGCAGGAACCGGGTATTTTTATGTGGCCACTCCCCGGACCTTTCCTCCACCCTCATCTAATCAATATTATACATGAAAGCATAGATAAATAAAATAGAGAAAATGACGATATGCATTGCAAATTATGAAACGTAAGTGCTGATTATGAATTAAAGAAATGATTCGGAATAAGCATTTTCCGGATGTTATTTCAATTCAAAACCCGTTTCTACAGGTATCGCTGATTTTATTTTTTTGCCGCGAAGCGGTGCACAGTGAATCTTTCCACTGTGGGGCAGGTTACACTTTAAAATTGCGCCCTAAGGCGCCACCACAACCCTCGGGCCCAAGGGATACGTCAAACATAAGAACCTTAAGAACCTTCGGGGCGAAGCCCCGTCAACCTTTCTCTCTGAATCCTCTTACAATCGGCTGCGCCTTTGACCATTCTGCGCCTTTTTCATGTTACAATATAAAGAAAAGCATTCATTTCAGGGAGGTCGATTTCATGGATACAAAACTTGAAAAATATATGGCCCATCTCAAGGGCGTGGTGCAGATACCTACCGTTTCTTCCGTAAATGATGAGCACACGGACTGGGCTCAGTTTGACCGGCTCCATCAATACATGCAGGAAGCTTGGCCTTTGATTTTTGAAAAGCTGAGTCTTACGAGGATTGGAAAAGCCAGTCTTCTCTTTCATTGGAAATCGGATTATCCGAAGAAGGAACCTGTCCTTTTCATGGCCCACCAGGATGTGGTGCCTGCAATCCATGAGGAGCAGTGGAGCCATCCGCCCTTTGGGGGAGTTGTGGAAGAGGGCTGCCTCTGGGGCCGGGGAGCGGAGGACTGCAAATCCGTGCTCACTGCGGAAATGGATGCGGTGGAAGAGCTTCTGGAAGAGGGCTTTTCGCCGGATTTCGATATTTATTTGTCCTTTGGACATAATGAGGAAGTCCAGTGCAGCCCCGATAAGAAGGGCTCTGTACTCACCGCTTCTTATCTGAAGGAGCAGGGCGTCCATCTGGCCTGCCTCTTCGATGAAGGGGGCAACGTGGAAGAAGGAAAGGATGGGGAGCCCCTGCTGGCGCTGGTGGGCATGGCGGAAAAAGCGCCTAATGAATTTGTGCTCTATAAGGACGGCGCTGGCGGCCACGCCAGCAAACCGGGCCGGGGCACCGTGCTGGGAGACGTGGCAAGGGCCATGGCGGCAGTGGAAGCCCATCCTATGCCTTACCGCCTTACCCCTTTGGTGAAGGCCCATCTGAAAGCGGTGGCGCCGCTGCAGGAAGAGCCTCGGAAGTCCATTGTGAGCCATCCGAAGAAAAACTGGAAGAAACTGGTGAAAATGGCGAAGAATGACAGGATTATGGACGCCCTTCTTCATACGACCTTTGCCGTGACCATGGCGGAAGGAAGCAGTCAGGCCAATGTACTTCCCTCCCATGCAGAAGCAACTCTGAGCGTCCGTATCCTGCAGGGAGATACGGTGGACTCTGTGAAGAAATATCTGGAATCCATCATGCCGAACGGTGTACAGGTGAAGGCTTCCTTTGCGGAAAATCCGAAGCCTGCAGGTGATGTGAAGGGAGATATGTTCAAACTTCTTTCCGACACCATCCGTGAGGTTTACGGTAAAGACACGGTGATTGCTCCAAATCTCATGCTTGGGGCTACGGACTCCAGAAATTACGCGGAGGTCTGTGACAATATCTACCGTTTTACCGGAAGGGTGAAGACCGGAAGCTGGGGCGAAGCCCACCAGGTGGATGAAAAAATGCCGGTGGATAAACTGGATGTACCGGTACGGTTTATCAAGACATTCCTGAAAAATTACGCAGAACGATGATTTATGGGAGCCGTAAAAATGGTAATCATTTCCTCACGGCCTTTTATTTCATTTTCAAGGGCTCTATCCTGTGATAAAATAGTCCAATGTGAATACAGGAGGACTTATGATACAGAAACCGAAAATCGGACAGATACAGTTAGACGGCTGGGCGGTGCTGGCCCCCATGGCAGGGGTGAGCGATCTGGCTTACCGCGTCATTGCCCGTCGCATGGGTGCCGCCATGACCACGGCGGAAATGGTGAGCGCCAAAGGGCTTTACTATAAAAATGAAAAAACAAGGGACATGCTGAAAATTGATCCCACCGAGCATCCGGTGGCTCTCCAGCTCTTCGGCAGCGAGCCGGATATCATGGCCCTGGGGGCAAAGGAAATGGAAAAGGCGGGAGCCGACATCATTGACATCAATATGGGCTGCCCCATGCAGAAGGTGGTCAAAAACGGCGACGGTTCCGCCCTGATGAAGAACGTCCCACTGGCTGCTTCCATAGTGAAGGCCATGGTGGAGGCGGTTCATGTTCCGGTGACCGTGAAAATGAGGCTTGGCTGGTCTCGGGAAACGGAAAACTGCGTGGAACTGGCACAGGCGGTGGAAGAAGCAGGAGCCTCTGCCATCACTGTCCATGGCCGCACAAGAGAGGATTTCTACAGTGGATGCGCAGACTGGGAAAAAATCGGCGAAGTAGTACAGGCTGTCCACATCCCGGTCTTTGGAAACGGCGACGTGGTGGACGGCTCCACTGCCGGAAGACTGATGAAGGAAACCGGCTGCGTTGGCGTGGCCATTGGTCGGGCTGCCTGGGGCAATCCCTGGGTTTTTGAAGCGGTGAACACCTACCTGGAAACGGGATATATCCTCCCGCCGCCTACCAATGAAATGCGCATCGCCATGGCCAGAGAGCACCTTCACGGCCTGGTGGAAGAAAAAGGAGAACATGTGGCAGTCAGAGAAATGCGTGCTCACGCCAGCCGCTACTTCCATGGCCTCCCTGAAGCGGCATCCCTTAGAAGGGAAATCATGAAGGCGCTGACAGAAAAAGAATTTAACCGGGTGCTGGATACCTATGTGGAAGATAGAAGTAAGAGAAAACCGGATAGAAGCTGGATGGTGGATTTTTGACTGCCGGATGGGTAGAAGATGTTTACTGCTGCCGGGTTCTTTGTTTATGCCCGGATGATTCATGTACCGGATGTTTTTCCCAATGGCTCTCGGGTAGATGAAACCGAATCATGAAAGAGAAATAGTAATAGATAAAAAATAAATGAATAAAAGTTGAAGACGCCGTTATAGTTGGAAAAAGCATGCAGTATGAATGGTTTCGGGTATTAAAATTCATTGACAAGGCAAAATGGAAATATTAGAATAATTAAGGAACGTAAGCAATAGAGATTTCATTGTTGCAGGGCTTGTGCATTGGGAGCGCAGGCTTTTTTATCTCAAGTGGGAGAGGAGCGGCCATGTCTGCTGAAAGAATCCATATTTCTGAAGACATACAGAGCAGGAAAGCTGTGTTCTGTTCGCCTGCCTCTCTTTTTGCTGAAACGTTGTATCCAATCGGTATAAACTCCTTTTGCGGGAATCGTGTGACCTTGAGTCATTTTTTCTGCAAAGGGAGATTTTTTTTGAGATGAATGTCTCAATAAGGGAGGAAATTGACAAATGCATGTTGGAATTGTTATGGGCAGTGATTCCGATTTACCGGTCATGAAGAAGGCCTTTTCTATTCTTGATGATTTTGGGGTCACCTATGACGTCACCATTGCTTCTGCTCACAGAACGCCGAAGAAGCTGGCTGATTTTGTGGCAGAGGAAGAAAAGAAAGGAGTAGGGGCCTTTATCGCCGGCGCCGGCATGGCAGCAGCCCTTCCCGGCGTAGTAGCCAGCCTGACACTGAAGCCGGTCATCGGGGTTCCCCTTTCCGGTGCTAAGCTGGATGGTATGGATGCCCTGTTTTCTATCGTGCAGATGCCTTCTGGTATTCCGGTGGCTACAGTAGCCATTGACGGCACCAAGAATGCCGCTTTCCTGGCTGTGGAAATCGGTGCGGTTTCCGATAAAGCGCTGTATGAAAAGTACAAGGCTTACCGTGAAAAGGCAGCTGAGGAAATTTACGCCAAGGATGAAAAGCTGCAGGCAGAATTAGGCAGATAAGCAAGTCCCGTTTCATTTTTCCCCATGGATGACCATGGAAATACATCTTACATGAATGAAGGAGAAAATAGAATGAAAGAATACAAACCTTTTAAATCCGGCAAAGTACGTGAACTGTATGATCTGGGCGACAGCCTGGTCATGGTATGCACCGACCGTATTTCCGCTTTCGATAACATTCTGAAATGCCCCATTCCCGAAAAAGGCGTAGTTTTGAACCGCATGTCCAAGTTCTGGTTCGATTTCACAAAGGACATCGTTCCTAACCACATGATTTCCATCGATACCAAAGATATGCCGGAATTTTTCCAGACAAAGGAATTTGAAGGCCGCTCCATGAAGACCATGAAGCTGGACATGATTCCGGTGGAATGCATCGTCCGTGGCTACATCACCGGTTCCGGCTGGGAAGGCTACCAGAAGGACGGAAAGGTCTGCGGCATTGCCCTTCCGGAAGGACTGAAGGAATGCCAGAAGCTGCCCCATCCTATTTTTACTCCTTCCACCAAGGCACCGGTAGGGGAACATGACCAGAATATTTCCATGGAAGAAGGGGAAGCATGGGTGAACAAATTCTTCCCGGGAAAAGGCAAAGAATACATGGAAAAGCTGTCTGAACTGACCCTTGCCCTTTACAATAAGTGCGCTGATTATGCTCTGGAAAGAGGCATCATCATTGCAGATACAAAGTTTGAATTCGGCCTGGATAAGGAAGGAAATATCGTTCTGGGCGATGAAATGCTGACTCCGGACAACTCCCGCTTCTGGCCGGCTAAAGGCTACGAAGCAGGTCACGGCCAGCCTTCCTACGACAAACAGTTTGTCCGCGATTACCTGAAGGCTCATCCGGGAGACACGGTTCCCCAGGACATCATCGACAAGACCATCGGCATTTACAAGGAAGCCTACGAACTCCTTACCGGTGAAAAGTTCTAAGAAAAATAACGGACGGGACCATGCCTCAATGGGGTGGCACGGCCCGGTCCCCTGCGGAAAAGCCCCAGAAAAAGGACATGTATGTCCGAAGTATAGGAAAGTCAGGAGAATTCCGTAATGTACAAAAGTATGGATGTATATGATGACAAGCCGCATGAAGAATGCGGAGTGTTTGGTATTTTTGACCGGGAGCTGTCTGCGGTGCATGAAACCTACTATGGTATTTTTGCCCTGCAGCACCGGGGACAGGAAAGCGCAGGCATTACCGTGTCCGACGGAAAGTCTATGGAAACTTTCCGCGGTATGGGTCTGGTGACGGAGGTTTTCCACAACCTGCCGGAAAAGGAAGGCCACATCGGTATCGGCCACGTACGCTATTCCACCACCGGCTCCTCCATTCCGGTGAACGTGCAGCCCCTGCAGGCTGACAGTATTGACGGCCCTATGGCCCTTGCCCACAATGGGAACCTGGTGAACACGAAGAATCTGAGACGCCGCCTCCTTCTGGAAGGCTCCACCTTCTCCACCACCATGGACACGGAAGTGATTATCAAACTGCTGGCCAGAAGCCGCCGGGCTACGGAAGAGGAAAAATTCAAGGAACTGATGGATGAAATCCATGGTGCCTATGCCATTGTGGCATGCACCAATGATGCTATTTACGGCTGCAGGGATCCCTTCGGATACCGTCCCCTGGTTCTGGGAAAGACGGAACACGGCTGGGTGCTGGCTTCGGAAACACCGGCACTGGATGCCATTGATGCAGAGTTTGTAAGGGATATTCTCCCCGGTGAAATTGTCACCATCGATGACAGCGGCGTCCGCTCCACCATGTACTGCCCGGTGGACAGCCACCGCCATGGCATCTGTTCCTTTGAATACATTTATTTTGCCCGCCCCGATTCCATTATGAACGGCCAGGACATTTATCAGGCCCGTTTGAACATGGGCAGAAAGCTCTGGGAAGAAACCCATTACGACGGTGATGTGGTGATGAGCGTGCCGGACTCCGGCAACGTAGCAGCCCTGGGCTATTCCGCCGCTTCCGGCATTCCTTTTGTAGAAGGGCTTCTCAAAAACAAATATATGGGACGTACCTTTATCCAGCCGGGACAGAAAAAGAGAGAACGGGCGGTACGCATGAAGCTGAACCCCATCCGCATGAACGTGGAGGGAAAACGGATTATCCTGGTGGATGATTCCATCGTTCGCGGTACCACCAGCGGCATTATTATCAATCTCCTGAAAAATGCAGGCGCTAAGGAAATCAAGCTGTGCATCAGTTCGCCGCCAGTCCGCTACCCCTGCTTCTTCGGTATTGATACGGCCGAAAGAAAGCAGCTGATTGCGGCCAAGTATTCTACAGAGGAAATCTGCAAAATGATTGGCGCCGATGCCCTTCATTACCTGTCCCAGGAAGGGCTGGCGGAATCGATTTCCAATATTAAAGCATCGGACATGTGTTTTGCCTGCTTCGACGGTGTGTACCCGGAAAAGGTACCGCATGACGGACTGGGCAGCATGGAAGATGAAGAATAGGGAGGAACCATGAGCGAAAAGAAAAAAGGCTTGACCTATGCAGAAGCAGGCGTAGATATTGATGCCGGCGAAAGAGAAGTGGAGCTGATTAAAAAATCGGTTCAGGCCACCTATACCCGTGGCGTTATGGGAGATATCGGCGGCTTCGGCGGTCTTTTCCGCCTGAAGGATGAACTGTCTGAAGATCCCATCCTTGTTTCTGGTACCGACGGCGTAGGCACCAAACTGCGTCTGGCCATCGAAATGGGCATTCATGACACCATCGGCCAGGACTGCGTGGCCATGAGCGTCAACGACGTACTGGTACAGGGTGCAAGACCCCTCTTCTTCCTGGACTATATTGCCACCGGCAAACTGGAACCGGAACTGATGGCGGAAATTGTCAAAGGCGTGGCCAATGCGTGCATTGAGTCCGGCTGCGCCCTCCTTGGCGGAGAAACGGCGGAAATGGCCGGCTTCTATGCCAAGGGAGACTACGATGTGGCCGGCTTTGCCGTAGGCATTGTAGACAGAAAAGATCTCATTACCGGCGAAGATATTGCAGAGGGTGATGTAATCCTGGGCCTTCCCTCCACCGGCGTTCATTCCAACGGCTATTCCCTGGTGCGCCGCATTATCCGGGACAACGGCCTTTCCCTGGATAAGGTATACGGAGATATGGACAAGCCCCTGGGCGAAGTGCTCCTGACTCCTACCCGCCTCTATCCGAAGCCTGTACTGCCTGTACTGAAAGGCACAAAGGTGAATGGCATGGTTCACATCACCGGCGGCGGCTTCTATGACAACATCCCCCGTGTGCTCCCCAAGGGTACCAGGGCTGTGCTGGATGCGGAAAAATGGCCGCTCCTTCCGATTTTCCCATTCCTCATGAAAGAAGGGGGCGTGGAGCCTCGGGAAATGTACCGCACCTATAACTGCGGTCTGGGCATGCTCCTTATCATGAACAGGGAAAATGCGGAAAAGGCCAAGGAAATCCTGAAATCCATCAATGAACCGGTATATGAAGTGGGCGAAATCACAAAAGGAAACCAGGACGTAGTTGTGACAGGTGGTCTTTTCAATGAGTAAGAAGAGAATCCTTATATTTGCTTCCGGCAGGGGCTCCAATGCAGAGGCCATTCATGAAGCCACAGTGGATGGAAGAGTGAATGGTACCGTGGTTGGAGTCATCTGTGACCACGCCGATGCCCAGGTACTGAAAAGAGCAGAACGCTGGAACGTTCCTTCCACAGTACTGGAGCTGAAATCCTTTGAAAACAAGGCAGCCTTCAATGATGCCATCCTGGAAGCAGCCAAATCTTATAACCCGGACCTCATCTGCCTGGCAGGATACATGAGAATCTGCGGTGAAAACCTGATTCACGCTTTTCCGAACCGGATTATTAATATCCATCCGGCCCTGCTGCCCAGCTTCCGTGGGCTCCATGCCCAGCGGCAGGCTGTAGAGGCAGGGGTGAAGGTGGCCGGCTGCACCGTTCATTTCGTAGGCACCGGCCTGGACGACGGTCCCATCATTACCCAGGTGGCAGTGCCTGTATATGATGATGACACTGAAGAAACCCTCTCCGACCGTATTCTGCAGCAGGAACATCCGGCTTATGTGAGGGCGGTGACTGCCTTCTGTGCAGATCAGCTTCATATTGAAGGACACCATGTGAGCGGCATGCACAGCCGTCCTGAAAAATAAAGGAAAACTATTTCTATAAAGGGGGAGTTAACTATGGCAATTAAAAGAGCCCTGATCAGTGTATCTGATAAGACCGGGGTAGTGGAATTTGCAAAGGGACTTCATGAACTGGGGGTGGAAATCATTTCCACCGGCGGCACCATGAAAGCCATTGCAGCAGCAGGCATTCCGGTGAAATCGGTTTCCGAAGTTACCGGCTTTCCGGAAATGATGGACGGCCGTGTAAAAACCCTCCATCCCATGATCCACGGCGGCATCCTGGCCATCCGTGACAACCCGGACCATGTGAAGGCCATGAAGGAACATGGCATTAAAGGCATTGACCTGGTGGCTGTGAACCTCTATCCTTTCCGTGAAACCATTGCAAAGCCCGGTGTTACCAGGGCCGAAGCCATTGAAAATATCGATATCGGCGGCCCGTCCATGGTACGTGCTGCTGCCAAGAACTACAAATACGTCACCATCGTTGTAGATCCTTCCCAGTACGGAGAAATTCTGGAACGGATCAAGAATGGCACACTGGACGAAGATTTCCGTCTGAAGCTTTCCAGAAAAGCATTCCTCCACACCGGTCTCTATGACTGCGCTATCGCAGACTACCTCACCAAGGAAGTGAACGGAGACAAAGACGGACTGCCGGATATTTACAGCAAAGCCTTCGTAAAAATCCAGGACCTTCGCTATGGCGAAAATCCCCATCAGAAGGCAGCCTTCTACAAGGACCCCGAAGCCAAAGGCGGCATTGCAGCAGCCAAACAGCTCCATGGCAAAGAACTGTCCTACAACAACATTGTGGACATGGAAGCAGCTTGGGATCTGGTTTGCGAATGGGGCAAAGACCAGCCGGCCTGCGTTATCATTAAACATACCAACCCCTGCGGTGCAGCTCTCGGCAAAGATGCACTGGATGCCTTCCAGCGCGCCTTCAACGCAGACAGCAAATCCGCTTTTGGCGGCATTGTAGCCATGAACCAGGTCTGCGACAAAGCGGCAGCAGAAGCCATGAAACCCATTTTCTTTGAAGTGGTTATGGCTCCCAAATTCTCCCAGGAAGCACTGGACATTCTGGAAACAAAGAAAAATATCCGCCTCATTGAAGTTCCCGAAGCCTTCAAGGAAGAACTGCAGCTCCATAAAGTTTCCGGCGGCCTTCTGGTACAGACCCCGGACAACAGCGCTGAAACAAGAAAAGACTGCAAAGTAGTCACCCACCGTGCTCCTACGGAAGAAGAATGGCAGGCCATGGAATTTGCATGGAAGATTGTAAAGCATGTGAAATCCAACGCCATCGTACTCACCGGCAAAGACGTGACCTACGGCGTAGGTGCAGGCCAGATGAACCGTGTAGGCTCTGCTGACATTGCCATTGCAGAAGCCGGAGAAAAAGCCAAGGGCTCCGTCATGAGCTCCGATGCCTTCTTCCCCTTCGGTGATACCATCGAAGCAGCAGGTAAAGCAGGCGTTACTGCAGTTATCCAGCCCGGCGGCTCCATCAGGGACCAGGAATCCATTGACATGGCCAATAAATACGGCATTGCCATGGTATTCACCGGACATCGTCATTTCCGTCACAGTTAAGAGAGGTTTTTTCCATGAAGGTATTAGTCATTGGCAGCGGCGGCAGGGAACATGCCCTGCTCTGGCGGCTGGCACGGAGCCCTTCCGTAACGGAAGTCTATGCCATCCCCGGTAATGATGGTATGAGCAGTGTGGCCCACCTGATTCCCGTCAAAGGACATAGAGATATACTGGACTTTGCCAGATTGATGAAAGTGGACCTGACCGTAGCCGGACCGGAAACGGTTCTCACCGAAGGTCTGGCTGATGAATTCGAAGCAGAAGGACTTCCTTTCTTCGGCCCCTCCAAAGCGGCAGCCCGCATTGAAGGCTCTAAGGGATTTGCTAAAAATCTGATGAAGAAATATGGCATTCCTACTGCCGCCTACGAAGTATTCACCGACGAAGACAAGGCAGTGGAATACCTGGTGAATAACCGGAAATATCCTATCGTTATCAAGGCCGACGGCCTGGCGGCCGGCAAAGGCGTCATCATCGCCCAGAACGAAGATGAAGCCATCAGCACAGTGAAAGACATGCTGGAGGGACACTCCTTCGGCGGCGCCGGACGGTCTGTGGTTATTGAAGAATTCATGGAAGGGGAAGAAGCCTCCGTCCTCTGCTTCTGCGACGGCACCCATGTGGTACCTATGGTTTCCTCCCAGGACCATAAGAGAATCTTCGACAACGACGAAGGCCCCAATACCGGCGGCATGGGAGCCTATGCACCGGCTCCGGTGATGACCGATGAAATGATGGACGAAGTGAAAGTCAAAATCCTCCGCCCCATCGTAGCGGCCATGAAAAAAGAAGGATATCCCTTCAAAGGCTGTCTCTATGCAGGCCTTATGATTACCGACGAAGGCCCGAAGGTGGTAGAATTCAACTGCCGCTTCGGCGATCCGGAAACGGAAGCGGTCCTTCCCCTCTTCGACGGCGATCTGGCCCAGGTGATGCTGGACTGTGTCCATGGGAAACTGAAAAAGGAAGAAGTGAAATGGAAGAAAGGCTGCGCCGTAGACGTAGTCATGGCCTCTGCCGGCTACCCCGGCTCCCACTCCTCCGGTGAAGTCATTTCCGGACTGGAAGAAGCGGAAAAAGCCGGATGCATCGTATTCCATGCCGGAACAGCGAAGAAAAATGGAGAATACGTAGTCAACGGCGGCCGCGTCCTCAACGTAGTGGCCCTGGCGCCCACTTTGGAAGAAGCCAAAGCCAAAGCCTACGAAGGCGTCTCCCAAATCCACTGGGACGGAGTTCAGTACCGTCACGACATTGCAGACAAAGGCATCAGACATTTGAAAGATAAAGAATGATTCACAAAAGCGGAGCCCTGGGGCTCCGCTTTTTGCTGTCCGCTGCCGGCTTCCCGCTTCCCGCTGCCCCGCCGCTCCCGTCATTTCGAGCGCAGCAAAGCGGAGTGGAGAAATCTCCCTGGTAAAAAGTTTCCTATTGAGATGAAGGACAATAGTGACATGGCGGGTAGGAAACGATAGGTGAACAGTTTCCTATTGAGATGAAGGACAATAGTGACATGGCGGGAAGGAAACCATAGGTGAATAGTTTCCTACTGTGATGAAAGACAATGGTGTCATGGCGGGAAGGAAACGATAGGTGAATAGTTTCCTACTGTGATGAAAGACAATGGTGACATGGCGGGAAGGAAACCATAGGCGAATAGTTTCCTGTCGGTAAGAAACACCAATGGAGTCAAGCCGAGTAGGAAACTATCTGCAAACAGTTTCCGGCCGGTAAGAAACACCAATGGTGCCGCGCCGAATAGGAAACTATACGCGAATAGTTTCCTGTCGGTAAGAAACACAATAGTGTCAAGCCGAGTAGGAAACCATCCGCCAACAGTTTCCTGCCGGTAAGGAGCACCGGTGAGTGTCATATCAGTAGGAAACTATACGCAAATAGTTTCCTGCCGGTAAGAAACACCAATGGTGCCGCGCCGAATAGGAAACCATCCGCCAACAGTTTCCTGCCGGTAAGAAGCACCAGCGGGTGTCACCTCAATAGGAAACTATTCGCAAACAGTTTCCTGTCGGTAAGAAACACCAATGGTGCTACGCCGAATAGGAAACTATACGCAAATAGTTTCCTGTCGGTAAGAAGCACCAGCGGGTGTCACCTCAATAGGAAACTATTTGCAAACAGTTTCCTGCCGGTAAGAAGCACCAGCGGGTATCATCTCAGTAGGAAACCCTCCGCAAACACTTTCCTGCCGCCATGAATGACAACAGTGCCCCGCCGGGCAGGAATCTATCCGCGGCTTGAAATATGCTATGCCAAATTTGCAAAGAGGTTTACCGCTGCTATGCAATTAGGGTATAATATGGCAAATCAATAAATCTCAATATATTTCAAAAACAGGGAAAGGAGTTTCATCATGGCAATCAGAATCGGCATTATGGGATACGGCAACATCGGAAGAGGTGTGGAAAGTGCACTGGCAGACAATCGGGATATGGAACTGGCAGTGGTATTTACCAGGAGAAATCCGGCGGACGTGAAAATCAATACGCCCGGCGTGCCTGTGGTTTCCGCGGACGAAGCGGAACAGTGGAAGGATAAGGTGGACGTACTGGTGCTGGCAGGAGGTTCTGCCACCGATCTGCCGGAGCAGACACCGGCCTATGCGGCTATGTTTAACGTCATTGATACCTTTGACACTCACGCCCACATTCCGCAGCATTTTGATAAGGTGGATGAAGCGGCAAAGGCCCATGGTAAAGCGGCCATGATTTCCGTAGGCTGGGATCCAGGCCTCTTCTCCCTGGCCCGTCTCTTCGGCCATGTCATTCTTCCCGATGGCAAAGACTACACCTTCTGGGGCAGGGGCGTTTCCCAGGGCCATTCTGACGCCATCCGCCGCGTACCGGGAGTCAGGGACGGGAAGCAGTACACCTGCCCTGTGGAAAGCGCTTTGGAAGCCGTAAGAAATGGGAAAAATCCTGTGCTTACCACCAGGGATATGCATACCAGGGAATGCTATGTGGTGGCAGAAGAAGGGGCCGACAGAGGGGCCATTGAAAACGCCATCAAAACCATGCCCAACTACTTTGCGGACTTTGACACCACTGTTCATTTCATTTCCGAAGAAGAACTGAAAGAAAAGCACGGAGGCCTTGCCCATGGGGGCTTTGTATTCCGCAGCGGCAGGACCGGTGCCCATAAGGAAAACAGCCATGTCATGGAATATCGTCTGACCCTGGATTCCAATCCTGAATTCACCACCCATGTGGTTCTCGCCTATGCAAGAGCCCTTCACCGCTTCGTAGAAGAAGGAAGAACAGGCTGCTTCACCGTATTCGACGTGCCGCCGGCCTACCTTTCCCCGCTCTCCGGCAAAGAACTTCGGGCCCACGTACTTTGATGAATTGGGAGCTGCGGCTTTTATCAAATTTTGACATTTCCTTTCATTTACTATATAATGGGTTCGACCATCTGGGGATGTACCGGTTTCGACAGGAGATTCTGGATCATAAACAGCGAGTCGGGATTCCATCTACCCCGTTAAACGGTGGAAAAACTTAAACGCAAAACGTGATTTTGCTTTAGCAGCCTAATCTGCTAATGTCCCCTGACGTTTTCCTATGACTTCAGGCTGACATCAACCAATAGGATACCGGAGAAGGAGGTTCGGGACTTCAAAGGGAAACCAATTCCGAAATCGGCAAAGGCAGTTTGTTCCTGTACGATACTTTGCTTAAATCTCAAACAGTAACTGCACTCGGAGAAATTTATGGGACAGGCTTTTTGGACAGGGGTTCGACTCCCCTCATCTCCACCAGAAAATAAGAGCCGCTTTGGAAAGGATTTCTTTCAAAGCGGTTTTTGATTGGCCATTATATTGACAAATTTAAATATATAGAATATAATAAATACAACAAGAAAAACATTTCCAAAAGATAAGGAGCTGGTAACTATGATGGCACCGATTACAGGTACTGAAAATATTAATAAAGTGTTAACCGAAGGCGATGTGATTCTGGGATTTTCCGCTCCCTGGTGCGGATACTGCAGAAGGCTCCGTCCCATGGTGGAAAAGCTTTCCGGAGAAATCGAAACGCCCATTTATGGTATCAATGTAGATGAAGATGAAGAGATTGCCAAAAGGTATGAAGTGGAAACCATTCCCACCCTCATTTATTTCCATGATGGCAAGCCGGTGAACCGGATTATTGGATACGGCAATGTGGGCTATAATGATTTGAAGGCCTTTGTTGAGAAGGCAGCTGAATAAGGAGAAAAGGGAGTCCCAAGAGGGCTCCTTTTTTTATGCATTTTTTCAAAAACATACGATTTCATGGGGCAGGATGAGATGGGGCGTGGTACAATGAAATAAATGAAATGATTTGGGAAAGGAAGTGGAAATGTGGGCATCGAAGCCTTAAATCTTTCAAAGAGGGAACTGCTGAATCTGGGAGAGCAATACCTGAAAATCAGAAATTATGACCAGGCCATGACCTATCTGTCCCGGGCTGTTATGCAGGGCAGCAGCCAGGCAGCGCCCAGGCTTTTTGAGCTGGGAAAAAGTTTTTATAAGGAAAGAAAATACGGGCCCGCATTGCACTGCTTCCAGGTTTTGGCAGACAAAGGGCATGGCGGTAGCAGCCTCCTTCTGGGGGAAATATATGAGCATGGCTATGGTGTGATGCCTGATCTGCAGAAAGCCTTTGACTGTTATGCCGCTGCCTACCAGAGCGGGGTTCCCCAGGGAGCTTACCAGGCAGGGCGTATGATGACACTGGATGCACTTCGCTCCGAGGAAATCCGGGACATTGCCATCAGCTGGTACAAAGAAGCCATTGCCGGCGGTTTTTATAAGGCCTATGCGGAAATAGGAAAGCTCTATCAGGATCATGGGCGGAATGAGGAGCCTGGAAACCCGCCTAAAAATGACCGGACGGCCCTGTCCTGGTTTTTGCGGGGCGCTGTCCATGGAGATAACCTCTGCCGCGAACTGGCAGGGGATGCATTTATCCGGGGCAGGGGAACGGAAGTGAATGTGAAACGGGGACTGGAGCTCTATGCCCAGGCCTTTCATGACGGCAGTATTTCCGTATGCTTTAAACTGGGCATGCTCTATGATGAAGGAAAAGCGGTCCATAAAAATATGGATTTATCCATTGCCTGGTACCTGAAAGCCTATGAGCGAGGTGACCGGAGAGGAAAAATTGAAGCAGGTCTTGCGGCATATCGGGCAGGAAGAGCCTATCCTGCCATACCGGATGGCATGGAAGAAAAAAAGAAGGCCCTTGCCTACCTTAAGCAGTCCGCTTCTTTAGGCTGCGGTATTGCATTTGAGGCGCTGGCAGATATAGCTTTATCCCAGGGCCGGTATAAGGATTTTGAAGAAAACCTGAAACAGGGATACCGGGTCGGAAGCGAAGAATGCCGGAAAAAACTGATTCGCTTCTGCTGCGGCAGGGCTATGAAAACACTGCAGGCCATGAAAAATTTTCGGTTCCTGCATACCGGCAGGAGAGAGACACTGTCAACGGAAGACAGCGAAAAGATGAAGGAAGCGGCAGGCTGGTACAAAAAAGCAGCTGCAGCCGGTGATGTTGACTCATCAGCCTTTCTGGCCAAGCTCTATTTTTATTATGGAGATGTGCTGGGAGTGACAGAAAAGGATTTCACTAAAGCCGCCAGGAAAGGATCTTCGTCATCCGACTATTACGTAGATGTCCTTTTGTGGAAGTACTATGCGGGACCTGGTCCCCATGACGGAGAAGTCTTTCATAAGGAAAATCCAAAGAAAGCGTTCCAGCTGGCCCAGCGGCTGGCAAGAAAGGGACATTTTAAATTTTATAAAATCATGTCTTCCTACTATGAAGAGGGATATGGCACGAAAAAAAGCAGCACCATGGCTGCCTATTGGGCTGATCAAGTCCGGAACTGAGGGGCGAATACAATGGAACTAGCAAAATATCTGGATCAGGTAAGGAAATCAAATCCTCTGGTTCATCACATTACCAATTACGTCACAGTGAATGACTGTGCCAATGCATGCCTTGCCATCGGCGCTTCGCCGGTGATGTCTGATGCCATTGACGAAGTGGGAGACATGGCGGCCATTTCATCGGCCCTGGTGCTTAATATAGGCACCCTGAATGTGAGCAAAGTAGAATCCATGATTGAGGCCGGCCGCAGTGCCAATGTCCATCACATTCCGGTGGTATTTGACCCCGTAGGCTGCGGTGCTACTTCCTTCCGCAACCGGATGGCGGCGGAAATCATGAACCATGTGCACATGTCTGTGGTCCGTGGAAATATGAGTGAAGTGCTCTCCCTGGGAGGCGTTCATCTCCACACCAAAGGCGTGGACGCCGGCGAAACGGTGAACCTGGAAGAGGCGGCCGAAATGGCTTCCAAGCTCTCCCAGACATGGAACGCGGTGGTTGTCATCAGCGGCAAGGTGGATATAATCACCGATGGAAAGAAAAAAGTATTCATTCATAACGGATGCCCTGAAATGCCGCTCATTACAGGCTCCGGCTGCATGTGCACCACCCTTATCGGTGCCTTCTGCGGCGCCAGCCCGAAGGATCCCTTCGAAAGCTCTGTGGCAGCCATGGCAGCCATGGGCCTTTCCGGCGAAAGAGCCTGGCAAGCATATGGAAAACAGGGACTGGGACACTTCCATATGGGGATCCTGGATGAACTGGGACATATGACCGGCGAAACCCTTGCCAAAGGAGCCCGCTATGAAGAACATTGATTACAGCCTCTACCTGGTTACCGATAGAAACCAGCCGGCACCCGGCACCTTCGAAAAGGTGGTGGAAGAAGCTCTGCAGGGCGGCGCCACACTGGTGCAGCTTCGAGAAAAGGAAGGGGACACAGGCCTTCTCTATGAAAGGGCAGTGAAATTGAAAAAAATCACTGATGTATTTCATGTGCCCCTTATCATAGATGACCGTATCGACATTATGCTGGCCAGCGGCGCAGACGGCGTCCATGTAGGCCAGTCCGATATGCCGGCGGCCATAGCAAGAAAACTGATAGGCCCGGATAAAATTCTGGGCGTTTCTGCAGGTACCCTGGAAGAAGCAGTACAGGCGGAAAAAGATGGCGCCGACTACCTGGGCGTAGGGGCCATGTTCCCCACAGCCACCAAGAAAGATGCGGACATTACCTCCCCTTCCGAACTTAGAAGAATCATGGACACCGTCCATATCCCGGTGGTCACCATCGGCGGCATGAATAAAAACACCATCCCCCTTTTCAAAGGTTATGGCCTCTCCGGCTTTGCCGTAGTCTCCGCTGTTATGGCTGCAGATGAACCGGAAAAAGCGACGGCAGACCTGAAGGAAATGATTGATCAAGTGCTGGGAAGATAGTACAGCGTAGAGTTAAGTAGAGGAGATAGACGTCAGGCATCAGACATCAGACTGGACTTCCGGTTTCCTCTTGTTCATCCTGGGCGCATCAAAGAATTTCGGTAAGAATCGTAAGTGAGGGAATTTATCACTGCATGTGTCACTATTGCCGCGCACAGAGATTCTTCGCCTGCGGCTTAGTATGACGCGTGAGGCGGGAAGGTAAGCACGTAACGCTGACTTTATACTCATTGCCCGCAGGGCAATCCGCAACCCTCGGGCCCATAGGGCCCGTCAAACTTCAGAACCTTAAGAATCCTCAGCCGCGGAGCGGCTGTCAACCTTTCCGTTCTGAACCCTCACGCCGATAGGCGTGTCAAAAAAATAATTTCAAAAAACTGTTGACACAGCCTCATTTCCGTGATATTATATTTCACGTTGCTGATACAGCAGCTGTCACGAAAAACAAGTTGGAAAAGCCCTGAAAAAAATTTTGAAAAAACTTCAAAAAAGAGTTTGACAAAACAAAAACTTCGTGATATGATAATCAAGTCGCTTGAAGAGCGATGATTCTTTGAAAAC
>NZ_CALGPS010000007.1 GCF_937959425.1 uncultured Dialister sp. | reverse complement strand
GCCCTCACCCGCCCCGGCCGTTTCGACCGCCAGGTGCCCGTAGGTCTTCCGGACCTCCAGGGCCGGGAAGCCATTCTCAAGGTCCATGCAAAGAAAATCAAGCATGCTCCGGACATTGACTACAATAAAGTGGCCCGCATGGCCTCCGGCGCTTCCGGCGCAGAGCTGGCCAATATCGTGAACGAGGCAGCCCTTCGGGCCGTCCGGGATCACCGCAGCTACGCCACCGAAGAAGATATGGAAGCCTCCATCGAAGTGGTTATCGCCGGCTACGAAAAGAAGCACGCCATCCTTTCGGACAAGGAAAAATGCGTGGTTTCCTACCATGAAATCGGCCATGCCCTGGTGGCAGCCCTCCAGTCCCATTCCGCACCGGTGCAGAAGATTACCATCATCCCCCGCACCAGCGGCGCCCTGGGCTACACCATGCAGGTGGACAAGGGCAACCATTACCTCATGACCAAGGAAGAACTCCTCGACCAGATTGCCACCTTGACCGGCGGCAGGGCCGCAGAAGAAGTGGTATTCCACACCTCCTCCTCCGGCGCTTCCAATGATATCGAAAAGGCCACCAAGCTGGCCCGGGCCATGATTACCCGCTTCGGCATGAGCGACGAATTCGGCATGGTGGCCATGGAAACTGTGACCAACCAGTATCTGGGCGGCGACACCACCCTGGCCTGCTCGCCGGAAACCGCAGCCCGCATCGATCGTGCCGTTTCCGAACTCATCAAGAAACAGCACGAAAAGGCAGTAAAGCTCCTGGAAGAAAACCGTTCCAAGCTGGATGCCCTGGCCAAGTACCTCTACGAAAAAGAAACCATTACAGGCGACCAGTTCATGCACATCCTGGAAAATGGTCTGCCGGAAGAAAAACCGGCACAGCCGGCTCCCTCCATGGACCTGAACCTGGAAAGATAAAGCTAAAGGGAGCGCTGATTAATTCATAGAGTTTGCTTTTATAAGAATTTTTATGCACTGCTTCGTCATGAGGCTCCTTAAATAGCTTGCTATTCGCGTCACCGCATTCCTTGCATTGCATAAAAATTCAAGAATAAAATCAAACAACGAATTAATCAGTGCTTCCCTAAAGGGAGCTGTGAAGGAATGTCCCCTCATTCCTCACAGCTCCTTTTTGCTGCCCATATTCTTTTAACCAATTCCGAAATGTCGGAAGGCAGGCCGTTCCTCTGTCATGGCGCTTCCCTCCCACGTCCATGGCGACAGGCTGCCCGCCGCTGTCGTCATTTCGAGCGGAGCAGCCTGCCGCTATGGGTGTATATGTTATCCTTTCTATAGATACGCAGAGCCGGGAAATCTCCCGCGCTGATGTGGCTCAATGGGAGACGGTATTCCTCCCAAAGAACGACGGCACAGCGTCTGAAGTCTATCTTCTATCATCTCATACTTAGACTGCCGGTCAATTATTTCATGTACATCCGCCCTATCTGTGGTATAATTTATAGAAATTTGATATTTTTCTTATGAATTTTTACGCGAGGTGAATGGTGAAACAAGTGATTTTATCCGCCCTTTCCTGGGTGGCAGGTACGGCTCTGGTGATTATGGCACTGCTTCATGCAGGCGGGGACTTCCCTGATATCCACAGCTATGTGCAGCCCCGGCTGGGGGCGGCGCTCCTGGTCTTCCTTATCGTATCCTTCGGCCTTTTTTCCGTACTGGACAGAAAGTACCTGAAACGGCTTCTCCCCTGGGCGGTGATTCTGCCCCTTCTCTGGATGGGCACCTTTACCTGGGCCTACGGCTTTGCCTCCCTGCCGGAGAAAAAACATCTGGGCGACTACTACGTGCTGGGCGCCCTTCTCATGGCCCTGCCCTATGTGTACACCGCCTGGACTGCCAGGGCGAAGCGCTTTTCCTCTCTCTGGACAGTCATCGCAGGGATTTACACCTTCTTCATGGTACTCATCCCCTTCATCTACATCGGCTACTACGTGCTCTTCGGCGGGGAAATGGACATGTTTGCCATGATGGCGGTGCGCTCCACCCATCTGAAGGAAATCAAGGACTTCCTCCGCACCATGGGTTCTCCCATGCACCTGGCAATGGCGGTCATTGCCCTTGGCATCGTCATTTCCTGCGCCGTCGTCCTGTCCCGCTCCATGATGAAAAGAGCTCGCAGTTTTGAAGGAAATATCTTTAGAGGCAGCGGGAAATCCTTCCCTGTCGGGCTTCTTGTGATTTCCGTCCTCTTCTTCGGCGGATTCTACCGGCAGATTACCCACGTATTTCCTGCCACCATCTTCAAAGCCCTGAACTCCTCGGGCAGCGAATTCCAGCTCCTGCAGAAGCTCAATGACAACCTGGACAAAAATGTGAAAACCATGACCTTCATCCCGCCGAATCCGGGAAGCGGCATTGACGAAGGCACCCACATCGTCATTATCGGCGAAAGCGCCAACAGGGACCACATGAAGGCCTTCACGCCGGACTATCCGGAAAATACCACCCCCTGGCTTTCGGAAATGGCGAAAACAAAGGACTTCGCTTTGGGTTACAAGGCATACTCCAATTTCCCCAATACCCTCTTCTCCCTGTCCTACGCCATGACCAGCGCCAACCAGTACAGCGACATGTCCTTTGAAGACGTGGTGAGCATGGTGGACGTGGCCAAAGCCGCCGGATACCGCACCGACTGGATTTCCTTCCATAACCGGAGCTCCATGTCCAGCGCCGGCGTCACCATGATTGCAGAACGGTGTGACGACTCCTACTGGGAAAAGAACTATGACGGCTACACCCTGGAAGTGCTGAAGAAACTGCCGCCTGCCAAAAAGCGGATCATCTTCATCAACATCGACGGCAGCCACTACACCTACATCGCCCGGGTGCCCGTGAACCTTCGGGATGAGCTGGGCATTTCCAAAGAAGACCCCTACCATGACTACGACCTTACCATCGCCTACGACGACCGGGTGATGAAAGAAATCTTCGAATACGCCAAGGCGAACCTGAACCTGAAATCCATGATTTACTTCTCCGACCACGGCGAAAACATGAAACATTACCACACCACATCCCCCTTCTACTACGACATGGTGCACATCCCCTTCTTCGTCTACCTTTCCCCGGACTACCAGGCCGCCCATCCGGAACTCATGCCCGCCCTGAAATCCCATGAACAGCAGGTCTTCACAAACGACCTGGCCTTCGACACCGTCACCGGCATCTGGCAGGCAAAGACCAACTTCTACCAGTCCAAATACGACTTCTCCTCTAAGGATTACGCCATCAACATGGACAACGCCACCACCTTTGAAAGAAAGAAGAAAATCAAAGACGACCCTGTGTGGCAGGGGAAATAAAAAAGAGCAGGAAGCCCAAAGCGGTTTCCTGCTCTTTTCCACTGCTGCCATATTCATCCTGACTCTTCCCAGGCAGTCTCCCATAAATGACGATCCTGCAGCCCGCTGCCCCGGGCTCTGCACCATGAAAAATCAGCACCACAAAAAGGCCTCACAGAAATCTGTGAAGCCTTTTTATATGGAAATGCATACAGGACAGGGGAGACATCCATTATCCTGCAAACCTCTGTCCTATGTATGCTTTTTATTCCATTGGTTTCAGTGCACTGAAGGAGAAACAGCTTCCGTCTCCATTCCCTCCCTCCTGCTCCATGGATGGGCGCCTGCAGGATTTCTGAGAGGACTTCACCGGTGCTGTTTCTATGCATATAGTCATAAGGGAGAGCAGGAGGTATCAGAAACAAACTGAGAAATTGGATATGATTTGAGCGTTTTACAAATGAAAAAATTCGCTTGCCGCTAATGATAGTAGATTTTAATTAAAATATAATGATACACTTTGCCGGATAAAGAACAATAAGGATCCCAGTATGAAAAAACGCGGCAGATCAAAGGATACAGGCAGACTGTACTTTCTTCGGCTGGAAGCACTTATTAACATGTAGAAAGGACAATAACATTTGGAGATATGGATCTGGATTATAATTTCTGCTCTGTTTTTACCATCTTGCAAATTTAGAAAGAATGGTATATATTCTGTTTAAGAAATAACTTAGAGAGAGGTTAATTCGATACATAACCGGCTGAGGGTGGTTCATAATGAATCGGGGGATTACATGATGAACGGAAGACCATGGTTTGTTTCAGGTGTGGCAGCGCTTGTGTGCTGGCTGCTTATGGGCTCTGCCCAGGCGGCAGGGCCCGAGGGTGCTCTCAGCCGGCAGGAAGATATCATTACACAGAAAAGTCAGGACATTGCTTCCAGACGCAGGGAAGAAGAAAATCAATACCGTTTGCGTGACACTATGACGCGGACGGATTCTTCCTCTGCCTCTCTGGAAGCTTTTTCTTTGCCCGAAGAGGATGGAGGATTCCTGTTAAAGCACCTGTATTTGAAGCCCTCTTCTTTTTCGCACTGGTTCAGCTGGGTGGATACATTTCTTTCCGGCTTTGAAGGGAAACGCATAGGTCGAAAGGGCATCCAGGCTCTTGAAACGGCCATCAATAAGGAAATCATGGACAGGGGTTATGTGACCAGCCGGGTTTACATCGAGCCCCAGGATTTGTCCAAAGGAACCTTTTATTTCACACTTCTTCCCGGCATCGTTTCAGATATCCGCCTTTCCCCGGATACCTGGGGCACCTGGCGGAATGCGGCGGCTGTCCATAAAGGCTCTCTCCTGAATATCCGGGGCATAGAGCAGACGCTGGATAATTTCAATCATGTACCGGGACAAAAGGCCCATATCCGCATCGAGCCCGGAGAGAAGGAAGGGGACAGCGTACTTCTTATTGAGCTTCAGCGGGAAAGGCCGGTATCCCTTTTCATGACCATGGACAACAGCGGCATGAAGGAGACAGGAAAACTGCAGCAGACCTACGGTATGCGGATTTCCAATCCCCTGTCACTGAACGACCTTTTCTACTTCAGCTGGAACGGAGATGCAGAGCCCGGCAGTGACAGGAAAGGAACCCATGGAGTGAATCTTTTCTATGACATTCCTTTGGGGAAAGACAGAATGACCCTGTCCTATGATCATGACGATTACCGGCAGACAGTGGACTACAGCGTGGTTCCATTCATTTCCAGCGGGAAACTGGAAAGAACCCGTCTGACCTGGTCCCACCTTCTGCAGAGAAAGGCATACAGCAAAACAGACCTTCTGGCAGGCATCCTCCATAAGACAAGGCACAGCTATATCGACGGCACGGAAATCGGAGTGCAGCGGCAGAAGACCACGGCGTTGGAACTGGGGATTCGCCATAAGAGATATATCAAAGAAAGTCTGGTGGAAGGGGAACTTACTTACAGGCGCGGCGTACCGTGGATGGCAGATCCCGGCCCTACGGACGGCATGGCTGGAGAGGCCACGACCCGCTATAACATGTACCTGGGGTCCCTTCATATCACGACGCCGGTTCCGGTGACAGAAGATTACCGCCTGCGCTATACCATGGACATCTATTTCCAGAAAGCCAACCAGCCGGTGTATGGCAGTGAATTTCTTTCTATCGGAGGAAGATACAGCGTCCGGGGATTTGACGGTGAAAATACCCTGGCAGCGGAAAGCGGCGTGGTCATGAGAAATGAGCTGGCCATTCCCCTGGGAAAGAGCGGGCAGGAGATCTACGGCGCCTGGGACTATGGAAGGGTTTACGGCCCCTCTACGGAATACCTGCTGGGGAAAGAGCTGACCGGCTGTGCTTTAGGTTTTAGGGGAGAAAAAGGGCCCTTCCGGTACGACGGGTTTATCGGATGGCCCATAGAAAAGCCGGAAGGCTTTCAAACGGCAAAGAGGACCTGCTGTTTCCTTATATCAGCGGAAATTTGAAATGATAGAAATTAAAAAGTAAAAACCATCTGGTCTGCAGCCGAGAAAGGATGGGGGAGAGTGGCGATGATGAGAAATAAAAACATTACCTATAGAAGAATCAAGACAGGAAAACGATGGATATCCCTGTCCCTGGCCATCTCTTTTTACCTCTCCGGCATAGTGACCTCCTTTGCTGCGGCCATCATTCCCCGGGGCGGCGTCGCCCTCTCCACTGCCTCCACCGGCGCCGCCGTTGTGGAAATTGAGGGCCCCAATGACAAAGGCCTTTCCCACAACCGCTTTGATGCATTCAATGTAGATGAAAAAGGAATCGTATTCAATAACAATGCCCGGCAGGAAGCGGCTGTGACAAAGCTGGCCGGTGTCATTTCTTCCAACCGGAACTTTTCAGGAAATGCTGCCCGGACCATCCTGGTGGAAACCCTGGGAAAAGACAGCACCCGCCTTCAGGGCATGATGGAAATTGCAGGCAGCAGGGCGGACCTTATCATTGCCAACCCCAATGGCATTACAGGAAACGGCTTCGGTTTCATCAACGTGGGAAGAGCCACCCTGGCCGCAGGCCATCCGGTCATAGAAAACGGTGCCCTCTCCGGCTTTGACATGACCGGGACCATTTCCGTGGAAGGGAAAGGAAATACACCGGTTTATGACGACAAAGGCGGGATTCTTTACGGCAGGGCGGATAAACTGGATATCTACAGCCGGGCAGCAGCTATTAACAGCGCCCTCTTTGCTAAAGATGACATCCATGTGATTGTCGGCCAGGGCAGGGTGCATTATGACACAGGCACCATGGAGGCAGTCAAAGAGAATGACGAAAAAGGAGTCTCCCTGGACATAGGCGCCCTGGGCGGCATGTATGCCGGAAGCATCTACCTGGTAGGCACCGCTGCCGGTATGGGCGTTAATGTGGGCGGAACCATTCATGCCTCCAAAGACCTGGTACTTACCAATGAAGGGAAAATCGAACTGAAATCCCACGATATAGCAGGAGAGGACGGGGATACAGACGCCACAGCTATTATTTCTGACGGTACCATTTCCATCACCTCTGCCAAAGGAAGCCTGGATGGCAGCATGGACATACTGGCCCGTAAAGACATCCATCTCTCCGCTGCCGGTGCCATTACCAATACAGGCCGTATCAGCGCCGGAGAAAGCTACGAAGAAACAGAAGGGAGCGGTCAGTTTAAGACCGACAGCGCTTCCCTTGCCATAAAGGGAGGCTCCCTGGAAAACAGAGGCACCCTGTCCGCATCAGACAGCATCTCTCTTGCGGTTCGTGACAATGCCGAACTGGGCGGCGGTCTTGTGGCAGGAAACAGCATGACCGGAGAAGCGGGCGGCATCATCCACCTGTCCGGCGCCCTCTCCGCAGACAAAGGTACCATCAGCCTTACGGGAGAAAGGATTACCGGAAGCAGGGACAACCTGAAGGCAAAAGACGAGAAAAGCCTGGTTCTTGTGGAAAGAAATCCGGTGAGACCGGAAGGGAAGCCGGATCCGGAAACGCCCAGAAAAGCAGAAGACCTGAAAACTCCATCCTTTCCCTCCATGCCGGATACAGCGGATACGGTGAAAGCAGATAAAATGGAAGACATTGACCTGCCGCTCACCGCTGATGAGACAGCTCCCGGAAAATATAAACCTATCATTGACCATGCCGCCAATGGCGTGGACCTGGTACAGATTGCAGAAGCTGATGGAAATGGTGTTTCCCGCAACCTCTACCATGACTTTAACGTGAAACAGCGCGGCCTCATCCTGAACAACGCTTCCCACTATACCCAAACAGACCTGGGCGGCTATATTGACAGGAACATGAAAATCTACGGAAAAGGAGCCCGCCTGATCCTGAATGAAGTCACCGGTCATACAGAAAGCCGCCTTATGGGATATATAGAAGTAGCAGGCAGTCCCGCTTCCCTGGTGATTGCCAACCCCAACGGAATCTCCGTCAATGGCACCGGATTCCTTCATGTAGAAGATGTGACCCTTGCGGCAGCTCCCATTTCCTCTATGGAAAATGGATATATCCGCTTCGGCCATGGCATGGGAGATATCCGCCTTATGGGAGACGGACTAAACGGCAGGGAAGCAGAGAACCTTTCCCTCTATGGCCGCTCTATCCATAATGACAGAAGCGAGCTTTATGGAAAGAACATCAAACTGACCGCGGAAGATACCATCACCAATACAGGAAAGACAGGGGCGGAAGAAGATGTTACCCTGTCAGCCAAAAATCTGGAAAATAAAGAAAAAGGCGTACTGGAAGCCAAAGGAAATATGCATATTTCCCTGGCAGGAAACCTCACCCAGCACCAGTCTGCCCTGAAAGCCGGAAAGAACCTTTCCCTCAGGGCCTCTTCCCTTTCACAGGACGAAAATGCCCTCCTTTCATCAGCCGGAGACATGGATATTCATGCTCCCTCTCTGGATAACCGTCATGCATCTATGACAGCCGGTGGAAATCTCACGTTGGATACAGAAACCCTCAGGAACAGCGACAGCGGGCTTCTCCATGGAGAACAGAAGGTGGATATCCGGGCGGTATCCTTTACCAATGACGGTGCCAGCCTCTATGGAAACAAAGATGTGACTATCAAAGCAGATACACTGGAAAATAAAAACAGCAGCCTTCTCCATGCAGGTGGGAACAGCTCTATTACAGCAGCATCTTTCACCAACAGCCACAGCAGCATGGACGTACAGGGAGACCTTAAGGCCCGGGCAGATGCATTCACCAATGAAGACAGCGCCTATCTGGGTGTGGGCGGAGACATGACCCTTACGGGCCGTGATTTCATCAACCAAAGCCTGGGCGGCGTCTATGTTTCCGGAAACCTCAGCCTCTCCGAAGAAGGAAATATGACCAATGAGGACGGCCTTCTGGCTGCAGGGAAAGGCCTGGCCATAGAAGCGGAAAACCTGTACAACCGGAACGGCAGCGGCTATAAAGAAGGCGCCCTGCTCTCCTCCGGAGACAGCATGCACCTTACGGCCCGCCACATCCTCCATAACCGCTCCAGCACCATAGAAAGCGGGAAAGACCTGACGGTGGAAGCGGAGGACATTATCAACGACAAAGAAACAATGAAAACAGGCTGGCAAGTGACCTATGAGGATATAGCCTACCGCATTCCCCACCTCCAGGAAAAGAACTACTATGACGCCCGCCGGGAATTCAAGCGCACCATCCACACCGGTGTTATTGAAGAAGAAACCAATGACAGCCGCATGATGGCAGAAGGCAGTCTCACGATCCAGGCAGGAAATGAAATCCATAACGACTACAGCACCATGGCGGCCGCAGGAAATCTTTCTGTGACTGCAGGCAGAGATATAGAGAACACCGGCTACCAGGGCACCATCCACTATGACGACCTGGGCCATGACAACCATTACTGGAAATACAAGAAACATACAAGGATGCACCTTCACTGCCACATGGTCTATGGAAAGACCGTCCTTCCCTATGAAAACCACGAAGTCCATGACGAAACCGGTGATGATACAGAGCGGCTCTCCGTCATGAGCGGGAATGGAAAGACCACCATCCAAAGCCTTCATGGCAGTGTGCAGAACCGCACCCTGGAAGCGGATGGGAAGGTATACGAAAACAGGGACAAGAAAGCAGATTTCAAGAAGGGAAACCCGCTGGACGGGAAACGTGCGTCTGAAAACAATCCCGCTTATAACAATGAATCCCTTTCCTTCCTGGAAAAAGAAAGCCGCCTCTATACCCTTACCCGTGACCCCAGCGCCCGGTATCTTTACGAAACAGATCCCCGCTATGCAGACTACAGGAATTTCCTCTCCAGCGACTACCTGCTGGAACGGGTCAAAGCCGATCCCGAGAAGGTATCCAAAAAGCTGGGCGACGGATGGATAGAACAGCGGCTCGTACAGGAACAGCTCCTTGCCCTTACGGGAAATCCCTACCTCTCCGGCACCGGAAGCAGCATGGAAACTTTCAAAAAATTAATGGATAACGGCGTAACCCAGGCGGAGACACTTCATCTTTCCGTGGGCGTTGAACTTTCCAAAGAACAGACCGCCGCTCTGACCAGTGACATCCTCTGGCTGGTGAAGGAAAAGGTGAACGGGGAAGATGTACTGGTCCCGAAAATCTACCTGGCCCGCCTCTCGGAAAAGGACATAACCCCCAAAGGCGCCGTTATCACCGGAAGCGACGTAGAAATCTACTCCGGAAAGACCCTGGAAAATCTGGGCACCCTGCATGGCGGACATACCCTCTCCCTTGCAGCACATACCATTGAAAACAGAGAAGGCACCATCACAGGAAACCGGATTCATATGAAAGCAGACGGAGATATCCTGAACCGGAGCGGCACCATTTCCGCCAGAGACAGCCTCTCCCTGGAAGCGGGAAACATAACCAATGAAACGGCAAAGAGAGAAGACGGAAGCCGTGGACTCTACCAGACTGCCCTGGGAAATCCAGCCCGCATGGAAGCAGGAAAGGACATGACCCTTTCTGCCAGAGACTCCATCCAAAACAGGGGCGGGGTCCTTACGGCAGGAGAAACCCTTGCCATGGAGGCAGGGAAAGATATTTCCATGGAAGCCCTGTCCCGGGAAAAGCACGTGGCCGTCACCTTCAGCGAATCAGCGGCTGAAATTCATGAAAGAAAGTATACCGAAGCGGAAGCTTCTGCTAAAAATCTTTCCCTCAGCGCAGGGAATACCATCACCCTATCCGGCGCATCCATTAAAGCGGATGACAAAGCAGACATGACAGCAGGGAAAAATATCCGCCTCACCGCAGAAAAGGACCTTTATGCAGAAGATGCTTCCGTAGGGAAAAGGAAGGGTTCCTACTACCAGCGTCTCAAAACAGAAGATGAAGCAGTGAAAGGCACCCTGATTTCCTCTGCAGGCGAAGTGCGCCTTAAAGCAGGGGAGGACATCTCCCTGAAAGGCAGCGGCATTACTTCCGAAAAGGGAAAAATCTCCTTGACTGCCGGTGAAGATATCTCTATGATGGATGAAAAGGAACATCACGAAACCATCCACGAATACCACTCCCATGTATCCGGCCTCCTCTCTTCCAAGACCAGGGACCTCTATGAAGCAGGGAAGACAGACACCGTGAGAGGAAGCCTTATCTCCGGGAATGAAACCCATATGGAAAGCGGAAGAGACATGACCATCACAGGAAGCGCCGTCGTCAGCGATAAGGATACCACCCTTCTGGCCAGAAGAAACTTCAAGGCCGACAGCGCTGAAGAAAGAAGCGGCAGCACCTACCGGGAATCCGTCAAAAAGAGGGGCCTCCTCTCCGGAGGCGGTCTGGGCTTTACTATGGGCAGCGAGAAGAGAAAAGACCGCTATGACAGTGAAGCCGTAGAACAGGTAGGAAGCACCATAGGCAGCGTGGAAGGAAGCGTCCACATCGGAGCAGGGAAGGATGCAGATATAGAAGCCTCCCATGTTTCAGCCGGTAAGGACCTGGTGGTTAGCGGAAAGAACGTGACTATCACCAGTAAAGACAATGAATACACCAATCGGGAAGAACATGAGTACAAGAGAAGCGGGCTCAGTGTATCCCTGGGAGGCAGCACGTTTAATGCACTTTCTGATGTGGCTGCACCGGTAGAAAGGGCAGCGGATGTACAGGACTTAAGACTGAGAGTACTGTATGGATATGATGCATATAAGAAATTGGATAAACGGAAAGAGACTTTGCAGGATTTAGCAAAAGGAAAAGCTCATGCCTCTTTAGATATTGGTTTTACAAATTCTTCGTATGCCTATCATTCTGTGAGTCAAATGACGGAAGGCACAGCCAGCAGGATTCAGGCAGGAGAAACTGCAGCACTCATTGCAGAGAATGACATTCATGTACATGGATCAGATATGTCTTCGAACGAGGCGGTATTGCTGGCAGGAAAAGACATCATGCTTAGCGCATCAGAGAACAGGATGTCAATAAAATCCAGTGAAAAATCCAGCGGCTTTGGAATTACTGCATCTATTGGCCCGTCTGGGTTAGCGGGAGTCAATGGCTATATTTCTCATGGCAGCGGACAGGAAAAGGAGCAGTCTATTTCTTATGATGCTTCGAATATTCGTGCGGATCATATGGCTTATCTATCCGGTGGTAATGATATTGTCATGAAAGGAAGTCAGGTGCGGGGAAGACGTATTGTGGCAGATGCAGGGCATGATTTGACAATAGAAAGTCTGCAAAACAAGCATACCTATGATTCGAAAAATAAGGGATGGTATATCAGCGGCGGAAGAAGTGTGAAATATGAGCCGGAAGGAAATCAGACAGTCAAAAAATGGGGCGCTTCTTCGGTTGGAGCCGGACACTCTTCGGGAGCCGTTCGCTCCGACTATGCAGGTGTAGTGGATCAGGCAGGACTTTATGCAGGAACAGATGGGGTTGCTGTGTCCACTAAGAATAAGACTTCATTAAAAGGCGGTGTTATAGACAGTCATGGGACTCCGGATAAAACCAGACTGAGCACCGGAATTTTGGAATGGGAAGATATAGAGAACCATGCCTCTTATACATCAAAAGGAGTGGGGGCTTCCTATAACTACTACAGTCATTTTAAAGAGATGAGCCAAAAAGAAAAAGACGAAGTGAATAGTAAAAGAGGACTTACACCTCAGATTCCTACCGGAAGCAAGGGTAAGTCTTCTTCAGTAACCCATTCGGCAGTCAGTCAGGGAAATATAGTGATTAACAAGTCTGACCGGCAACGGCAGAATCTGGAAAAGCTGGAAAGAAATCCCCAAAACACCCTGAACAGACTGGGGAAAATTTTTGATAAAAAGAAAGTAGAAGAGAAGCAGGAGCTGGCAGGCCTCTTTGGAAAGCTGGCTTATAATGAAATCCATAACATGAAAGATGGTCCGGAAAAAACAGCAATGCATGCCCTGGTCGGCGGTATTATGAGTCGGCTTACAAATGGTGACTTCATGGCAGGAGCGGCGGCTGCTGCGGTGAATAAGATGCTTATACAGGAAATTAAGAAAGCATCCCACGGCGATCCGGCAAAAATGCAGTGGATGAGTGCAGCTATTGGAGGACTCGTTACACAGATGCTAGCCAGAAATGGACAGATCGGAGCAGGCGTAGCCAGTAGTGCAACTAAGAATAATTATTCTTGGAAGTACATTATTGAAGCTATCAATGGTACTTTCAAATCTGATGAGGTGGTTCAGTCAACAATGCCCAGCTCTGACGATGATGGATCCGAGGCCTCTAACAGCGGTATAGATCAGGAACAGGGGACTGTTAATGTACCGGATGATGATGGCACAGCTGCTAATCGTGCTTCCTACCCCGCAGAAAGATTATCTAATATAACAAACCTGGATGTAACAGGATTGGGGCAGACTGATACAGCAGGGGCTGAAGATAGAGCAAATGATGGTGATGCAGGCAGTTATACTCAAGGCAATAATGAAAATGGAAATACAGCTGATTCCAGCACTGATGATTCTGATACCAGTTCAACAGCAGGGATCACTGAGACGCATCATAAAAGCGCAAGTTACGAAGATGCACTGCAGCGGGTCAGCGATGCTTCAAAAGATGAAGCCAGAGACGAAGCCGGAAATACATTTGCAACATATGCCATGGTTAATGAAATGAAAAAGAAGTTCCCGGGATTACCGGAAGACTATTTAAAAACCAAGGTGGAAAATGCGGTTAAGTTGGGTGGCTATACGACAGCAGCTATTAACTATGGATACAATGTCTATGAGAATCATCAGGAATTTAAGAGCTTTTACAATGCGCTGCAGGCAGATGCTTGGGATACGTTGCCTATTACAACAGGAGCGATGATAGGACTCATGGAATCTACACAAACTTTTCCTACTAACCCATTGACTAAAGTTACGTTGGCTTCGTTGGCATCTATTTTAGTAACTATTACTGTAGATAAAAGTAAAGAAGATTTAAAAGTAGAGGATAGCATTAAAAATGATTTGCATGAAGGGAAATAAGAAATGATTGGTTATTTGATTTATGACTGTGGAATGTTGATTGTGTGCTTTAACTTAGTTCAAAAAATTGTATTCAATAAAAGGCTAACCAACGATGAGAAATTTTTGATAAGGCATGATAGATGCAAATTCTTTAGTGTGGCAGTATTTATAATGATAATTGGACTTATTTGGAGTATATATTGCGATTTGGGGTTTGGAGAATATAATCTGATTGCGCATTGGGTACCTCTGTTTGGCTTTTATCTTTTAGCACTTAGAGGCCTTTTTATTAGAAGTGCTTATGGTCCTAAAGATTGGAAGTATGTAGAAAAAACAAATTTAGGATTTATTGCTGCAATTCTATTTGCTATTGTGATTATTGGATTATCTTTGACTCAGATTAGATTGAACGATCTATTCAAGTGACTGTAAACAAGAATTGAAAGCTTACTTCTTCTAGTGCTTGCAACTGGTGGCAGTCTTCGCATAGAAAGTTTGCAGGACACCGAAAGTTATAAGAGCAGAAGTAATGTGAAAGGCGGGGCTCTGGCAAGCGATGTATTCAAAGACAGCGCAGGCCATAAAAAGCTCGACAAACCCTACCTCTCTGCAGAAACTGCCAGAGGCTATACGGATTCTGACTATGCATCCGTCAAAGAACAGGCTGGAATCTATGCAGGCCAGGAAGGTTATGATATCTCTGTCAAAGACAAAACCCACCTCAAAGGCGCCGTCATAGACAGCAAAGGCGATGCGGAAAAGAATACCCTCCGCACCGGTACTTTAAGCTGGGAAGATGTGGAAAATAAAGCGGACTACAAAGCAGGCGGCATGGGCATCTTCTATGCTCCTAAAGACAGCACCACGTCCCTCAACGCCCGCGGCCTTACGCCGCAGATGAGCCCCACCGTGAAGGATAAGGCAGGCAGCAGCACCAAAGCGGCCATTGCGAAAGGGACTATCGTTATTACAGACAAGAAGAACCAGAACCAGGATATTTCTACGCTGAATCGGGATACAGAAAACAGCCTGAACCGGCTGAAGGAAATCTTTGATAAATCCAAGGTGGAAGAAAAGCAGGAACTTCTGGGCATGATGGAGAAATACGGCAACCAGGCTATTCATGCCTATGCAGAAAGCAGGGGATGGAAGGACGGCTCTGCAGAAAAAGTCCTCCTTCATGGAGCTTTTGGTGCCCTCATGGGAGACATGGGCACAGGAGAGACCCTGGCAGGCGCCCTGTCCGGAGGTGTCCATGAATATGTGATGGGATACCTGAACCGCACGAAATCTCCGGAATGGGTGAGAAACCATCCGGATACGGTAGAATGGCTCAGCGCAGGCCTGGGGGCAGTAATTGGCAAAGCGTCTGATGTTTCTATTTCCGGTATGGCTGGTATTTCCCTGGATGCGGCTAAGTGGAATGACTTTGCGATAAAGGGGGTTGTAATTAAAGCTGGTATCGCGGTAAAATTATCGAATGCTCCGGGCTTATCATTTGGACATGTTGGAATGATAGCTGAATATGCTAATGGTCAATATGTATCAGCTGATTATGGACGTTACGGAAATGATGTGGATACTATTGGATCTTTACCATTAGCTAATCCTGTTGGAAAAGGAACATTTATTACCCGAGAATCCTTTAATCCTGATGATAAATATATTTTTATATTTAATCCGAAATTTGTAGACAATTCAGCTTTGATTGAGCATTATAATGCTCAAATCCATGATGGCGGGTACCATTTGATGGAAAATACAGAAGTAGAAGAAATTTTTTCCGATAATAATGCAGAATATTATAGAAATGGTGAAAGTGAAGATTATCGACTATTAGGGCATAATTGCGTAACTACGAGTCGTAACCCATTACTGGAGAGTGTCAAGCAAGGGACATCCATTTATTACACTTTGTATCGGCTGAAAATGGCGGAAACTCCTGATGATGTCTACCGAGCATTAATGGCAGATTATGAAGCTCATCATGGCGAAGGTTTGGTACAGTCTGTATCATATCAGGAGGTCCCTAATGATTAATCGGCGTATGCAGATAATGTTGATTATCGTAGTAATTGGTATTTTTTTGATTATAGGGATGAGCAGAGTATCTGAGTTTTTCGCTGCAAAGTCAAATGCTATGTCTGGAAGCATCATTTTATCCGTAAAAGGCAGTACACAAACATACCGGGCTATCAATCCAAATAATACCGCAGAATATGTAGATCTTTCTTTCAATAAATTGAGAGCGAAGAATGATTTATCCTTCTATAGTCCTGTTTTTACGCCAGAGCACCTTTATATATTGGGAGTCAGGGATTCGGATAAGTGTTTGTCAGGTATTGAATTGTTTGACATAAGCGATGGGAAAATATCTATGATTCCAATTCAATGGGAGAAAAAGGAAAGGGAATATCCTATTCAGCTTTTTTATTACAAATCTGGTTATTTTATTATCCGGGCAGGAAAGTACGCCTGGATGGTGCCTGAATCAGGTGGTAAGGCATATGGTGTTGCTGATAACATAAGCACAGGAAGAAGTCCTTTGCCATATCAGCAAAATGTGCCGGTATTAAAATATAGTGACGGAATTTTATATACCAGCGAGGAAAATAATGTATGCTTTACTAATGAGAGCAGGCAGGCGGCCGTTCTTTTCGATGCTAAGGATAGATTAATAAAAGGATGGTACCATATGGGGGAGAATTTGCTTGGTTATGACTGGCAGGCAGGTGGAAGTTATATATATGATTTAAATGGACAGAAACAGTTTAAATTTGGCAGTCAGCCCTATGATATTCTTGGCAATACTGATGGTGGCCTTCTATTGATGATGATGCCAAAAGATGAATCTGGCACTACGCCATTAGACTTTGATATATTTTGGAGAGAATTATTATTATTTAGATTCCATCATGTTTATGAGATATGTATTTATAATGAAAGAAACCACCTGTTCACACCTATATATCATGTAAATCCTTCCTATGGAACTGTAACTGAAAAATGGCAGAGCATTGATTTTGACAAAGATTATTTTGAGAGGATTAACCGAATCCTGCAAGATGATACGAGTTTATAATCAGATGACAGATGTGTACCTCAAAGGTGCCGTCATAGACAGCAAAGGCGATGCGGAAAAGAATACCCTCCGCACCGGTACTTTAAGCTGGGAAGATGTGGAGAACAAAGAGGACTATCGCTTAAGCGGAAAAGGAATTGCTGTCAATAAGACACACAATGTCTCATACAATGAGAAGGGGATTACTCCTGCCATCCCCACCGGAAGCAATGGTAAAGCAGACTCCACCACCAGGGCAGGCATAGCACCGGGAACCATTATGATTCAGGATAAAGACAATCAGAGGCAGGATATGGCTGCTTTGAATAGGAATACCAAGGACAGCCTGAATAAACTGGGAGAAATTTTCGATAAGACCAAAGTAGAAGAGCGGCAGGAACTGGCAGGCCTTTTTGGAAAGCTGGCTTTCAATTATCTTCATGATGCAAAGCTGACGCCAAACCAGAGAGCTGCCTGGCATGCGGCTATTGGCGGAATTATGGGCCAGCTCAGCAATAAAAATTTCATAGCCGGGGCTCTTCCGGCAGGAATCAATGAGATGATGATTGGCGAAATCCAAAAAGCAGCTCATGGTGACCCTGCATTGATGCAGTGGATTGGAGCTTGCGTGGGTGCGGTAGCAGGGCAGTTGGTATCAGGGCATTCCCAGATTGGTGGAAGTGCAGCAGCTAGCGGTGTGAAAAATAATGATACTTTAATGACACCTGAAGAAATTGTTGAACTTATGCTGGCTAATGGGAGAAATGCAGATTATCAGCATTTGGGAGTATTAGAAAATTATAAAGGTCAGTTGCTTGGATTTGTTAATAAGTACCAAGAAGCAGATGCAATTATGGTTGTAGGCTCTTTGGCTATAGGCTTTCACGGGACGCCTGTACAGGCATCCGGAGAAATTGGCATTATTTATGATTTAAAAGATAATGACCTATTTACTACATATGGAGCCAGCCTTTCTACAGATGGGTCCAATCTTGAATCTACAGGAACAGGTATAAGTTTTGTGGCAGTTAGGATAGTTTGTGATGATTCATCAGTCAATCTTAATGATCCTGCCATAAGGCATTCAATTTTGAGTGGATCCGGGAAATCAATACAGGGATATTATGGTATAGGTGGAGGGGTTAGTATACCTGATGATCCTCAATATACGGATAAAATTAGACTTGTTATTGTTGGAATTGGGACTCCTCAGATAGGAGGCGATATCTCATATTCTGATGACTTACTAAGAAATCAATATGAACAAAGAAAGATAGAATCTGAGGAAAACAAATATGGAGCAGATTAAATATAAGGCCAAACAAGTAGCAATCTTACTTGCAGTTCCCTTAGGTGCTTTTACAATAGGATTACATAGCTGGGATATTTATATGTTCTTTTGGGGGAATGAAGTGAGGCAGGAAAT
>NZ_CALGPS010000006.1 GCF_937959425.1 uncultured Dialister sp. | reverse complement strand
TTTGTTCTTGGAATGGGAAACGGCCTTAGCTTAATGGCATTACCCTTGAGGGGAAGTGCCGCGAAGCGGCAAAAGGGTGTAGGAGGTGGAGCAAAGAGATGAGAGGCTAATGCTGGCCTGACTGCCGAAAGGCGGCCTGCTTTGGCATTGAATGTCATTTGAGGCTCTTACCGTAGAACACCCCCGCGCCACTTCGTGGCCCTCTCCCCCTCAAGGGGGCGCAAGGGGCGGTGGTGCTTTCTATACCCCAAAAAGGCGCAAGGGCTTAGCACCGAAATTTCTTGTTTCCCCTTGAGGGGAAGTGCCGCGAAGCGGCAAAAGGGTGTAGGAGGTAGAGCAAAGAGATGAGAGGCTAATGCTGGCCTGACCGCCGAAAGGCGGCCTGCTTTGACATGGAGTGTCATTTGAAGCTCTTACCGTAGAACACCCCCGCGCCACTTCGTGGCCCTCTCCCCCCTCAAGGGGGCGCAAGGGGCGATGGTGCTACTTACTCTTGCCACCTCAAGGGGGCGCAAGGGTTAGTGGTGCATTTCCCAGGGGTTAAGTCCCAGCCTTTCTTGCAGAATGCGGTCAATATCTATTTTCACTTCATTGAAATGAAGTGAAACATCACGATTGGTGTAGCGAATCACAAGAATGCCCAACCTTTTTAAATATGCAGTCCTTTCAAAATCATAAGCCTCCTGTTTATCTTCATAATGCTGGCTGCCGTCTATTTCTATGGCAAGTTTTGCTCTGTGGCAATAGAAATCAAGTATATATCGACCTACCAACTTTTGTCTGTAAAATCGAAGTGGGTGATTTTTCAGGAAAGTAAACCAGAGCTTTCTTTCCTGTTCCGTCATGTTTTTGCGAAGATTCTTAGCACAACCTAAAATTTGTGAATGGCGATTATCTATAGTCATAGCGGCACCAGCCTTGATGAACAATGGGATAAGAAGCTTTTAACTATGGAGTGTCATTTGAGGCTCTTACCGTAGAACACCCCCGTGCCACTTCGTGGCCCTCTCCCCCTCAAGGGGGCGTAAGGGGCGATGGTGCTACTTACTCTTGCCACCTCTAAAGGACGCAATGTTTAGAGCCGGAATTTCTTGTTTCCCCTTGAGGGTGGCAAAGGAACTGGATTCATAGGGGAGCAAAGCGAGCCGCGAATCCAGTGACATGCTTTCCCGTGGAGAAGTGCCGCGAAGCGGCAAAAGGGTGTAGGAGGTAGAGCAAAGAGATGAGAGGCTAATGCTGGCCTGACCGCCGAAAGGCGGCCTGCTTTGACATGGAGTGTCATTTGAGGCTCTTACCGTAGAACACCCCCGCGCCACTTCGTGGCCCTCTCCCCCTCCAGGGGGCGCAAGGGGCGATGGTGCTACTTACTCTTGCCACCTCAAGGGGATGCAAGGGGCGAGGAGCGATTCCTCTCTTAATTCATAGACAAAATTCATCATACAAATGATAATTCATAACCATAAAACTATGAATCTTTCAATCAATGCACTTCCTTTGCATCTTACCCCCTGTTTCCTGCATCTCGCCTCATAAACTTTTAATTTTCAAAGGAAACAGGATATACTATGGCTGAAGGAAATCAAAGGATTTTTGATAAGTCCTATTTGCTTTTATTATAACAAATAGACGACTGCAAAGGTCCAAGTTTTTTGAAAAACAGAAGCCCCGGATGAGGGCAGGAACTCCTGTTTTTCAGAAGAAAGGAAGGGTTATTATGATTATTTACGGTGTTGCTCTGCTGGCCGGCTGCTACATGGCCGGAAACTTCATCGGTGATGTGCTGGGGGCGCTTCTGGGCGTGAAGGCAAATATCGGCGGCGTAGGTTTCGCCATGCTGCTCCTCATCCTCATCTCCACCTGGGCTATCCAGAAGGGGTACATGAAAGCGCCGGAAGAACAGGGCATTAAATTCTGGAGTGCCATGTACATTCCCATCGTGGTTGCCATGAGCTCCATCCAGAACGTGGCAGCAGCTCTGTCCGGCGGCGTGGTAGCTGTACTGGGCGGCGTGCTGGCTGTAGTCATCGGCTTCTTGGCTATTCCGTTCTTCGCTAAGAAGAAAGCGGATGCCCCTGTATCGGACAGCGAACTGGCCAAAGATCACAAATAAGGAGGGAAAATCATGGATATTGCAGCAATGATTACAAAATTATTCGTTAAAAACGGCATGATTTTCGCCTTCATGCTTCTTGGCGTCATCATGTTTGTGGCTTATAAACTGGGCGGCCTCACCAAGGGCCGGGTACACGGCAGCGCCATTGCCATTTTCCTGGGCCTGGTACTGGCTTACATCGGCGGCGTGACCACCGGCGGAAATAAAGGGATTGCCGATGTTCCGCTCTTTGCAGGCATGGGCCTTGTAGGCGGTGCCATGTTCAGAGACTTCGCCATCGTTTCCACCGCCTTCGGTGCGGACCTTCGTGAAATCAAGAAAATCGGCTGGCGCGGCGTAGCGTCCCTCTTCTTCGGCGAATTCATCTGCCTGGTTGCAGGCATTGCCGTGGCTTATCCGCTGGGATACACCAGCGCCATTGACCTCGTCACCATCGGCGCCGGCGTAGCTACCTTCGTCGTAGGACCGGTTACCGGTGCAGCACTGGGCGCTTCTTCCGAAGTCATCGCCATCTCCATCGCAGCTGGCGTAGTCAAATCCGTACTGGTTATGGTGGTTACCCCCTTCGTGGCTAAACCCCTCTCCATTAACAACCCCCAGTCCGCTATGGCATTCGGCGGCATCATGGGCACTACCTCCGGCACCGCAGCCGGCATGGCGGCCGTAAACCCGAAGCTCGTTCCCTACGCAGCTATGACCGCTACCTTCTACACCGGCCTGGGATGCCTCCTCTTCCCCTCTGTATTCTACTTCCTGACCACCCTCTTCTTCTGAGGCAGTCATTACTATCCATTCCGGCTAAGCGCTCCGGGATTAAAAACGGTCCCATCTCTCACAGGAGGCGGATCCGGAATGATTCCCTTCCTTTTCGGGCACGGGGCACCAGGACGGTGCCCCATACCTGAAAAAGAAAAGGATACCATAACAATAAAAGAACCTGTATAATGAAAAAGCCTGCCGACTTTTGAAAGCTCTGCAGGCCCTTACACTGTAATTCTATTTCATAAGAAAGGATTGATATTATGTTGGAAATCAAACCGAGCAATAAAAACTGGCATACCAGAGGCGACGACACCGCTGCCCGCATTGCAGCAGCCGCTCCCTATGCCGATGGCAAAATCGTAGACCCCGCCAATACAGTCAAAGTACTGGAAGCAGTCCTCCGCCCCGGCGACAAAGTAAACATCGAAGGGGACAACCAGAAACAGGCAGACTTCCTGGCTAAGAAACTGTGCGAAGTGGATCCTGCCAAAGTGCATGACCTCCACATGATTCAGTCCACCCTCTCCATTCCGGAACACCTGGACGTATTCGAAAAAGGCATTGCCCGCAAACTGGACTTCGCCTATGCAGGCAGCCAGGGCAAACGCCTTGCCCAGATGGTACAGAACGACGGCATCGAACTGGGCGCCATCCACACCTATCTGGAAATGTACTCCCGCTACTTCATCGACCTGGTGCCCAGAGTTTCCCTCGTCTGCGCCGATGCAGCCGATAAAGACGGAAATATCTACACCGGATTCTCCACAGAAGATACACCGGCCATCGTAGAAGCTACCAAATTCAACCAGGGCATCGTCATTTTCCAGGTCAACAAAATCGTGGACAAACTCCCAAGAGTGGACATCCCGGCTGACTGGGTAGACTTCGTCATCGAAAGTCCCACCCCCTACATGCTGAACCCCCTCTTCACCAGAGACCCCGCAAAGATTACCGACGACCGCATTATGAAAGCCATGATGGCCATCAAAGGCATCTATGCTGAATACGGCGTGAAAGTCCTCAACCACGGCGTAGGCTTCGATACCGCTGCCGTAGAACTCCTCCTCCCCACCTTCGGCGAATCCCTGGGACTCAAGGGCAAGATCTGCACCCACTGGGTACTGAACCCGCATCCCACCCTCATCCCTGCCATTGAAACAGGCTGGGTACAGGCAGTCTACTCCTTCGGCTCCGAAGTGGGCATGGAAGAATACATCAAAGCCCGCCCCGACATCTTCGCCATCGGACCGGATGGCACCATGCGCTCCAACAGAGCCTTCTGCCAGGCAGCAGGCCACTACGCTGCGGACATGTTCATCGGCTCCACCATGCAGATCGATAAATACGGCAACTCCTCCACCGCCACCAAGAACAACGTAGCAGGCTTCGGCGGCGCGCCAAACATGGGCTGCGACGCCAAAGGACGCCGTCACGTCACCCCTGCATGGCAGAAAGCCGGCGAAGAAGTGGCCAACCGCTTCGAACTCATGGGCGACGCCAACCGCGGCAAGAAACTGGTAGTCCAGATGATTACCACCGTCTCCGCCAAAGGCTTCCCGGGCTTCGTAGAACAGCTTGACGCCGTAGCACTGAAAAAGAACGCCAACCTGGACCTCGAACCCATCATGATCTACTCCGACGACCTCACCCACATCGTCTCCGAAGTAGGTATCGCCTACCTCCATAAATGCCACAACATGGAAGAAAGAATGGACGCTATCCGTGCCGTAGCAGGAAATACCGACGTAGGCAAACTGGAAAATCCGGAAATCACCAAGAAACTCCGCAAAGAAGGCATCGTAAAACTTCCGGAAGACCTGGGCATCAACCCCGCCGAAGCCACCAGAGACCTCCTGGCTGCCAAGAACATGAAAGACCTGGTAGACTGGTCCGGCGGCCTCTACAACCCACCGGCTAAATTCAGAAACTGGTAATGGGGAATAAGAGAAAATAAAAATCGCTCCGCAAAGGGGCGATTTTTTGCTTTCTCAGGGTTCTCAGGGTTGACGGCCCGATGGGCCGAAGGTTCTCAAGATTGACAACCGCTTCGCGGTTGAGGGTTAAGGATTGCCCTGCGGGCAATGAATATAAATGCCGCCTTCCGGCGGTGGTGGTGGCTTTTTGAAATTGTAAATGGTAAATGGTAAATGAAGGCGGGAAACCTAAAAATGAAATGGCACCATGTCTAATTCAAAGGGCGCCCAGTACCGCTGCGAAGCGGCCTATAAAAACTGTAGCGGAGCCGCCACCACAACCCTCGGCGTCGCAGGCGCCGTCAAACCTTCACAGCCCCCAATCTCATATTTGCATTGATTGAAATTTCTATATACAATATGAATAAGACAGGAGGTATGGATATGAGCCACTTATACGAAATCTCATTAAAAAAGGAAATCATGAGAGAAGCCTATGCCGGTCTCATTGCTGATTTTCTGGCCTATTTCAATCAGAATCATATCAATGATAAAACAGACAAGAAAAATCCTATGGTTATTTTGTTTTATAAAATCCAGCATGTGTATATGAGCATACTTCAGACAAACAGCTTGGAAAAAATGAATGAAATTGAAGGCCAGTTCAAAATTGTAAATGCCATGATGAAAGAAATGGGAGCCAGATGAAACCGCAGCCGAAGCTTGCTGCGGTTTTATTATGCCATATGTCTCTGGAGGGAAGCATAGAGGGTTTTATTTTGTTTCCCGGATAGGGCAAGGAAATACGATTCGCTCCCCTGAGAATCCAGTTCCTTTGCCAACCCGGAGGAGGCACTTCTAGCGGCGCTATGCTTTGTTATGCTTATGAGATCCAAGGGCAAGTGGAGAGCAAATCTCCCCCTCCGGGGGAGACGCCGTAGGCAGAAGGGGTGCATTTCCAACAGGCGCAGCCTGGTTTGCATGTTTTTCCCTCGCGCCAAAGGCGCGGTTGTCCGGTTTTATCATAAGAGGCGCCCACCCATATTCCAGGGCGCCCACCACAACCCTCAGCGTCGCAGGCGACGTCAAGCTTAAGAACCCTCAGGCCGAAGACCTGTTAAACCTTAGAACCCTTTTCAATGTGGAGCCGCGAAACGGCTCCAGTGAGACTCCCTCTTCCTTTCCAGTACTATATCATCAGAGAGGCGAAAAGGCCGGGCCGAAATCCTTCCTATCCCGCAGCGCGCAATCCATGGAAGCGGGGAGGGGAGGATGGAAGCCTTCATGAAATTCACCTCTCCGGCGCGCCGAAACTACATAAAAACTCCTGATGAGCACCTGCTAGAAATCCTGGTGGCAACTATGGCTTCATCTGCCTTCCTTGACGAGATAGATATTCCGCTTAGTCGGTTTCCCTCTGGCCGATTTCATTGAAGAAGATGACCTGAGCCCTACCGTGCATCAGTATGGGACGATTCAGGAGTTTTTGCGTGAGATCAGCCCTTCGGGGCTGATTTTTTATTTGTATTAGGAAATAAAGGGTGCCCTCTTATGATAAAACCTGGGAGCCGCCCTGAAGGGAGAGTTTCCGTAATGCATTGCGTAATATAAGAAGCAGTAGGGGAAGCGCGTAACGCAGCTCCTTTCTCAGAAAGGAGCTGGGCGAAGCCCTGAGGATAGGTCAGGAAATATTAGAAAAGAACTGACGCCCCTATCCTCCGTCGCCTACGGCGCCACCGTCGGGCATTAAGGTGTTCGCTTTATGTGCAGGCTATACTCAAATATTAGCCCGACTTGGAAGTCCTCTGCAGGACTCCCACCTTCCTAAGGAAGGAGGCTTTGGCATTTCGGCATGTGCCAATGATGACACAAAAGCAAGTACCGTAACGTCCTTGCCCACCCCTTTATAAGGGGTGGGTGGCGAGCGCAGCGAGCCGGAAGGGGTCAGCCGCAAGGCGGCCATATAAAACTGCGGCAAAGCCGCCACCACAACCCTCAGCGCCGCTGGCGCTGTCAGTCGAGTAGACGGAATCAGATTACTCTGTCCGCCCCTCACAGAACCG
>NZ_CALGPS010000005.1 GCF_937959425.1 uncultured Dialister sp. | reverse complement strand
GTGGGTGGCGAGCGCAGCGAGCCGGAAGGGGTCAGCTGCCTGCGGCAGCTGATATCAAAAAGGGGCTGTGAAAAAATGATTTACATTTTTTCACAGCCCCTTTCCACAACCCTCGGGCCCACAGGGCCCGTCAAACCTAAGAACCTTAAGAACCCTCGCCCGCAGGGCGGGCGTTAACCTTCCCCTCTGAACCTTTTGAACCAGCCCGCTTCCGGCGGGCCGAACCCTTTGAACCCGGGCCGCGAAACGGCCCCTCTCTTTCTGAACCTTCCCCGCGCAGCAAATCCTGTATTATAATAAACAATATAATCTATCTGATTTCACAAAGGAGACGGTTTTGTTTTTCAAAGACAACCCTTTTTACCTGCTGGGGCTTCATACCACGGACAGCGCGGAGCGCATAGGGGAGGCGCTTCAGGAAAAACTGCATATGGCTGAAGAGGACGGGGAAAAGAGACGTCTTATGGACGCAGCCTATATCCTGCAGAAAAGCGTGAAGCGGAGCGGCGCTGAGTTTTTCTGGCTGCCGGGACTTTCAAAGGAAGAGGCCTATGGACTTATCCATCGGACGGTGGATGGGAAGGGGCTCCGGCCCTCCGATTTCCTGTCCCTTTCGCCCCTGTCCAGGGTGGTGCTGGCACTTAACGGTCTTTTTTACGGAAACGGGAATGTCCGCCTCCTCCTGAAGGAAATCTGCACCGCCTATGATCATATCCGGCCGGCTGAAGTCTCTGCCCTTTTTAACGGTGACCGCCGGCAGGCGGGCCTCTCTCTCCTGCGCAATGATTCCCATGTGGAAATGTGGAAACGGGAGCTTCCTTTTCATCTGGCAAAAGCGTCCCACAAGGCGGAAAAGGGTATGGGACTTTCCGCCTATGCTGCACTCCTCACAGAGCTGTCGGGGGAAAAGGAGTCCTTTCCCTGGCAGATGCTGGAAATGGATTATGAAGAAATGAGCCGCGGGGAGCGGGAGAAGCTGGAAAGAGACCTGGACTACAGCCTCCGCCTGACAGACCGTCATTTTCCCCAGGGGCTTCTTCTGGCGGAGGACACCCTTCGCGCATTGCAAAAACTGACAGAGCCCCTGTGTATCAGAAACGGCTCCTGGCCCATGGATACCCCCTTTCGCCGCGTGCGGCAGGCGGTGATTTTCCTTTGGGACAAAGGACGGAAGGAAGAGGGGAGGAAAATGGCAGACACCCTTCTTCCCCTCTTCCGGGAATGGCCGCCGCTTTTAAAGCAGGCGGAAAAAGACAGGAAGGATATGGCAGGGGGAAAAAGGCCTGCGCCCGAAAGGATGGCCGGCGGCCCCTCCTGGCAGAACGTGCCCTCCACCATTTCCCGCATTCCCGAAGTCAAAAGAGAAAAAGAAAAGAAATGGCCCCTTTTCCTGCCCTTCTTCCTTCTTTTCCTTCTGCTGACCCTGTATTATGCTGTTTTCCATTGAGGAGGAAACATGGATCTGGAATATTTACGAAACAAAATCATAAAACTGGTGGAAGAAAAAGGCCATCCCCGGGAACTGGGCGCCCTGGTGGCGGACAACCTGGGCAGCGAAAACACCATGATCCGCATGATCGGCTACCTCTCCCACAGTCAGCCCCAGAGCACCGAAGAAATCGCCGATGAAATGCTGGCCATCTGCGAAGACCGGGACAACTGGCGGAAAAAGAAGGAAGCGGAATTTTACCAGCAGAAATATAATCAGTATTTGTGGGAAATGAAGAAATAGGGGCGGTTATCGGCTGACCGCTGACCGCTGACCGCAATGCCCTTGCGCCCCCTTTCAGGGGGAGAGGGCCACGAAGTGGCGCGGGGGCGCCCGGCTGCAAGGCACATTGATACTCTGAGCTGAACAGCCCGCCGAAGGCGGCCTGTAAAATTCATTGCCGTCTTCGGCGGCAATCCACAACCCTCGGGCCCACAGGGCCCGTCAAACCTAAGAACCTTCGCCCGCGCAGCGGGTGTCAATCTTAAGAACCTTTTTCCTAACCCTTCTACACAACCTGCCTGCGTCAGCAGGCCACAGCCTATGGCGAAGCTATGCCCCTTTTGCGCCCAAAGGGCGCCCCCTCTGAACCCTTGGACCGGCCCCCTTTGGTGCCTGACGGCACCACCTTTCTCCTAAAGGGAAGCATGTCACTGGATTCTCAGTCGTCTACGACTCCCTACGAATCCAGTTCCTTTGCCACCCCGCAAGCGGGGGGACAATAAAATGAGGGGACGAACCCTCTGAGCCCGGGCCGCCGCAGGCGGCCCTCCTCCCCTTGCCCCATAATGATATAATGAATGAGTATCCTTCGGACTTTCACTCCGATGCGATTTTTTCGGGATTTCCCGGAATGATGGTTTATGGAAGGCAGCACTGCCTTTCGAGAAAGGATTTCAAATGACAGAAAAGAAGAAAGTAGTTGTAGCCATGTCCGGCGGTGTGGACAGCACTTTGACTGCCCGGCTCCTTCTGGAGCAGGGGTACGAGGTCTGCGGTGCTACCATGTACCAGTTTGAGGGACAGGATGAGGAAATCGAAGGGGCCAGAAGCATGGCCGATTTCATCGGCATTCCCTTCAAGGTAGTGGATGTGAGGGAGGCCTATCAGCAGTATGTGCTTTCCTATTTCATCGATGCCTATGCCAGGGGCATGACTCCCAATCCCTGCATGATGTGCGATTTCAAGGTCAAGTTCGGCCTCTTTTATGACGAAGTGCGGAAGGCCTTCGACGCTCCCTATTTCGCCACCGGCCATTATGCCCGCATTCTTTACAATCCGGAGCGGCAGAAATATGAAGTGCACAAGGGCATCGACCTGGGCAAGGACCAGTCCTACATGATGTACCATTTGACCCAGGACCAGCTGGCCCACATTATCTTCCCCCTGGGCCGCACCTTCAAAAAGGACACCCGCCGGATTTCCAAAGAAAAGGGGCTGCCCACCTATAACAAGGCGGAGTCCCAGGATATATGCTTCCTCACCAGCGAAAGCTCCTACGTGGAATTTCTGAAAAACCACGCGCCCGAAGCCTTCCGGCCGGGGGATATTGTGGATAAAAAGGGAAGGGTGCTGGGACAGCACCGGGGCATTCCCTACTACACCATCGGCCAGCGGAAGGGCCTGGGCATTGCGGCCAGGACGCCGCTCTATGTGACGGCCCTTCGCCCTGACAAGAACCAGGTGGTGGTAGGAGAAAACGATGATCTCTTCCGCACCCGTCTCCTGGCGGACGAACTCCACTTCACCGACGGTGAGGCGCCGGCGGAGGAGTTCCGCTGCCAGGCGAAAATCCGCTACGGTATCAAGGTTCATGACTGCACGGTAACTTTGGAAAGAAACGGCCGGGCAGTGGTGAAATTTGACGAACTCCAGCGGGCCATCACCACCGGCCAGTCCGTGGTATTCTACGACGATGACAGGCTCATCGGCGGCGGCACCATATTGAGAGCCCTGTAAGGCATACAAAAAAGAGCAGGAAAAGAAATTTCTTTTCACTGCTCTTTTATATTATCTCAGACCAAAGACCCGGGCGAAGAAGCCGGCCTTTCTGCCCTTTCTGGCAGAGGCAGCCCACTCGGCGGATTTGGTTTCTGCATTTTTCACTTTATAAGCCCTGAAGGCACGGTAGGAATTCATGTCTACCAGCATGACGCACACCTTGGCATGTCTCAGACGGCGCTGGAGAAGTCGTTCATCGGAAGGCAGGGGAATGGAAATTTCCTTTTCTTCCATTTCCAAAAGAGAAGCGGCCAGGGCATCCCTTGCCTTTTTTGCCGTCTCATCCATGGAACGGCCCTGGGCCTGGCAGCCCGGCAGATCCGGAAATACGGCGGTAAACATGTCGTCTTTATCATGGTGTTCAAATATGGCGGGATAGAAATATGTCATCATGTCCCCCCTTTCCTTCATCACAGACTTCTCAAAACTCGGTCGTTTATATTTTATACCATTTCGGCCTCTCCTGCCAACAGGAATTTACAGGGAATTGATAGATTTTTTACAGGGGCGGGAGGAAATGGAAGGCGGCTGTGAAAAATCCTTTTCTCCCGATGATATAATAGGGGGGAAAAGAAAGGAGGCGGTATCAGTGATTTCTAAGGAACTGGATGACACGGACAGGAAGATTATCAATGAACTGAAGAAAAACAGCCGCATATCCATGACGGAGCTGGGAAAGAAAGTGTACATGACCGGCCAGGCCGCTAAGAACCGGCTGGAACGGCTGCAGGACCTGGGGGTGGTGGAGCGGTATACGGTGAATGTGAACTGCCCCGTCTTCGGCTACACCGTCCACGGCCTTTTCACCCTGAATCCCTGCGAGGGCAGAATGGATGATTTTTACCGCTTCGTCCACACCACGGAGTACCATATCCTTCACTGCTATGAAACGGAAGGGGGATGCGTCTTCATCGACGCCCACTTCCAAAGCGAAGAAAAAAGGGATGAATTTTTGAAGATTCTCTCCTCCTACGGCCCCTGCCGCCTGCACAGGGTAGTTAAAGAAATCCACGGTATCCACCCGGTGGATGAGTGAGATAGTGAGCTGGTGAGCTGGAGAGCTGGAGTGATAGGGGGCCGCTGTCCGCTTTCCGCAAGGCCGCTCCGCAGCGCCCTTGCGCCCCCTTTCAGGGGGAGAGGGCCACGAAGTGGCGAGGGGGTGTACGAGGCTGCAAGGCACATTGATACTCTGAGCTGAACAGCCCGCCGGCAGGCGGCATATAAAACTTATTGCCGCGCAGCGGCAATCCACAACCCTCAGCGGCGCAGCCGCTGTCAAACCCAAGGACCTTCCGGCCCAAAGGGCCGGTCAATCTTAAGAACCTTGTGCGCCCTTTGGGCGCAGGACCGCCCGGCGGCCCATTACGAAAGGAGCCATCATGCACATCATCATAGCTCCGGATTCCTTCAAAGGAACCCTTTCTTCCCTGGAGGCGGGAACCATCATCAAAGAGGCGGCCAGGTCCGTCTTTCCTGCCTCTTCTGTGGACGTCCTTCCCATGGCCGACGGCGGCGAAGGGACGGTGGAGGCGGTGCTTCAGTGCACAGCGGGAGAGAAGGTATTTCTTTCCGTAAGAGGTCCTTTGGGAGAACCGGTCAATGCTTTCTACGGAAGGCTTTCCGGAAACCGGGCCATTATGGAAATGGCGGAAGCTTCAGGACTTATGCTGGTCCCTGAAGAAAAGAGAAACCCTCTCCTTACATCAACCTTTGGCACCGGCGAGATGATGGCACGCGCCATGGAAGCGGGAGCCCGCACCATTATCCTGGGCATCGGCGGCTCTGCCACCTGCGACGGCGGCATGGGAGCCATGGAAGCCCTGGGCATCCGTTTCCTTGATAAAGAGGGCAGAGAGCTGCCGGGGAGGGGCGCCTCCCTTAGGCAGGTGGAAGCGATTGAATTCTCCCGCCGCCATCCCCTCCTGGCGGAAACGGAGGTCATCGTCCTGAGCGACGTAAAAAATCCCCTCTGCGGAGAAAGGGGCGCGGCCCGGGCCTTCGCACCACAGAAAGGAGCGGACTCTGCCATGGTGGAAGAACTGGAAAAGGGCATGGTGCATTACAGGAATATACTGGAGGAAACCTTCGGGAAGAATGCAGACGCCATCCCCGGAAGCGGCGCTGCCGGCGGTCTGGGCGCCGCCCTGGCCCTCTTCCTGCATGGCCGCATGGTATCGGGAGCCGAAGAAATGCTGCGCATTGCAGGCTTTGACAAATATCTGCAGGACGCAGACCTGGTGGTCACAGGAGAAGGAAGAAGCGACGGCCAGAGCGGAGAAGGAAAAATCACCGGTGCCATAGCCAATCGCTGCAGGAAATGGAACGTCCCCTGTGCTGTCCTCTCCGGTTCCCTGGGAGAGGGATGGGAAACCCTTCTGGAGCAGGGCGCTTTTTCCGTCTGTGGGGCATCGTCTGGAGAAGAGATAGAAAAAGCCATGAAAGAACCGGGAAAGTATCTTAGAAAGGCAGCGGAAGATTTCTTCAGAAAGTGGAGGGGATAGGGAACGGCTGTCGGCTATCGGCTATCGGCTGACCGCTGACCGCTGACCGCAATGCCCTTGCAATCCCTTTCAGGGGGAGAGGGCCGCGAAGTGGCGCGGGGCGCCCGGCAGCAAGGCACATGGATACTCTGGGCTGAACAGCCCGCCGGCAGGCGGCATATAAAACTTATTGCCGCGCAGCGGCAATCCACAACCCTCGGGCCCACAGGGCCCGTCAAACCTAAGAACCTTAAGAACCCTCGGGGCAAAGCCCCGTTAACCTTCTCCCTCTGAACCCTCTGAACCCGGGCCGCTCCGCAGCCCTTTTCCCTTTGCACCCCACCCCCAAAGAGTGCTATAATACACTATATTTATATTTCTCAGTTGTCATCTGTTAACCAACTCTAAAAAACAGGAGGAAAGATGAAAAAAGCGATTATATTATCCAGCGGAGGCGTGGATTCTACCACCTGCGTTTCCCTGGCTGTTGACAGACTGGGAGCAGACAATGTTGTGACTGCTTCTATTTTTTATGGGCAGAAGCATAAGAAGGAAATCCTGGCGGCCCGGAAGGTGGCGGAGTACTACCATCTGAAGCATTATGAATTCGACCTGTCCCAGATTTTTCAGTATTCCAACTGCTCTCTTCTGGAAAATTCCACCGAGGAAATCGTACACAAGAGCTATGCCCAGCAGATTGCGGAAAACGGAGAAGGAAAAGTGTCCACCTACGTGCCCTTCCGGAACGGCCTCATGCTGTCCACCGCCGCTTCCCTGGCCGCTTCCCTTTTTGAAGACGATGACGTGGACATCTACATCGGTGCCCACGCCGACGATGCCGCCGGCGATGCCTATGCAGACTGCAGCGAACCCTTCCTCAAGCACATGGGAGAAGCCATCCGCATCGGCACCTACGGCAAAGTGCACCTGGTCTTTCCCTTCGCGGAAATGAACAAGGCCGGCGTAGTGGCCACAGGCCTCAAACTGAAGACCCCCTACGAACTTACCTGGAGCTGCTACGAAGGAGGAGACAAACCCTGCGGCACCTGCGGCACCTGCATAGACCGGGCCGCCGCCTTCGCCGCCAACGGAGTCAAAGATCCGGCATTGGATTAGCTGTCAATCGGGCGCTCGACAGTATTCCCGAAGGTTGACGCCCATATGGGCGCGAGGGTTGAGGCAGCCGACGGGCCTTACGGCCCTGGGCTGCCAGGGTTCTGTCCGGGACCGGCTGCCGACTCCCGGACTGTTTGAGGGCTGCGCCCAGGGTAGTTATATAATATCGCTGGCGAGGTGGGCGTCTCTCGGCGCCATTTTATTGCCGCCTTCGGCGGCATACATACTCATCGCCCGTAAGGGCGATACCACAACCCTCAGCCCCGCAGGGGCTGTCAAACCTAAGAACCCTCCGGACCAAAGGCCGGTCAATCTTAAGAACCTTTTTACACAACCCTTCTACACAACCTGCGGCGAAGCCGCGCCCCTTTGCGCCCAAAGGGCGCAGGACCCGGGCCGCGAAGCGGCCCCATTATGAAAGGAACAATACATGTTTACTGTAACCAAAAGAATGGAAATTTCCGGTGCCCATTTCCTGCACCTGGACTATGAAAGCAAGTGCACCAACCTTCACGGCCACAACTGGATCATCACGGTGACCGTGCAGAATGACACCCTGGACAAGAACGGCATGGTGGTGGATTTCAGCAAAATCAAGGAAATCGTGAACCAGTTTGACCACCATCTTATTAACGATGTGCTGGGCGACCTGAACCCTACCGCAGAGAACATGGCCAAGTGGATTTGCGACCATATTCCCCACTGCATCCGCGTTTCCGTACAGGAAACGGAAGGAAACGTGGCTACCTATGAGAAATAACTATGCCTACGATGACGGTCTCTTCCATGTGACCGAAATTTTCGACAGCATTGACGGAGAAGGGAAAAGGACAGGCTTCATGGCCGTTTTCCTCCGTCTGGCAGGCTGCAACCTTCGCTGCAGCTACTGCGACACCGCCTATTCCCTTACACTGGAAGACACGGCGGAAGCGCTGACGGAGGAGGAAGTGGTATCGCGCATCCGCGCGTTTCCCTGGAAGCGCCTCACCATCACCGGCGGGGAACCCATGCTTCATCCCCTTCATCATCTCTGCGAAGTGCTGGGAGAAAAAGGCTATGACATCAATATAGAAACCAACGGTGCCGTGCCCCTGTGGCGGGAGCGGCCGGAAGGGGTTTTCTACACCATGGATTTCAAATGCAGCGGAAGCGGCATGAAATCCCATATGAATCCGGACAATTTCAAACTCCTTACGAAAGAGGACGTGCTGAAATTTGTGGTGAGCTCTGAAGAGGATCTGGATGAAATGAAGGAAATCGTGAATCACCATTTCCCGAAGAACCATCATCCCCAGTTCTTTGTAAGCCCCGTATGGGGACGGATCCGGCCGGATGAACTGGTGGAATATGTAAGAAATCATCAGCTGCAGGATGTACGGGTCCAGGTGCAGCTTCATAAAATCATATGGGACCCGGACAGGAGAGGCGTTTGATATGGATTTGGAAAAACTGGAACAGGCAGCCCGGCTGATTATCGAAGCCGTGGGAGACGACCCGGACAGAGAAGGACTTTTGGAAACACCGAAGCGGTTTGCCGACATGATGGCGGAACAGTTCGCCTACACCGCCGTGTCCAATGAGGACATTGCCAGGGAATTTGAAAAAACCTTTGCCACCCCGGAAAACGACATGGTGGTGGTGAAAGATATTTCCATCTTTTCCCACTGTGAACACCACATTGCCCTCATGTACAACATGAAAGCCGCCGTAGGATACATCCCCCACGGCCGGGTCATCGGCCTTTCCAAAATCGCCCGCATTGCCGACGCCGTATCCAAGCGCTTCCAGATTCAGGAACGCATCGGCACCGACATCCGGGACATTATGAAAATGGTCACCGGCTCCCCGGACATTATCGTCTACATCGAAGGAGAACACTCCTGCATGACCGCCCGGGGCATTAAGAAGCCCGGTACAAAGACAAGAACCATCGCCTCCTCCGGCGCCTTCAAAGAAGACAGCGCCCTGAGAGGGGAATTTATGAAACTGGCCCTTGGAAGAGAGTGAGGCTGTCTGCGCCCGCAGGTTTGGCGGGCCTTTCTCCAGCAAGCGGGGGGAACTATGGATGCGGGGCATTGTGCCACATGGGACACTGCAGGAAAGCATGGAGAGGTTATTCTGCCCCCTGAATAGGGGGAAGTCCGGCGCAGCCGGATAGGGGGTGGCTGTGGAGGTCCTGCATAGGACCTCCAAGTCAGCCGAAGTTGGCCTCTAGCCTGCCCAATAAGAGGCCTTCCTTTTAGTCGGCTGACCGTGTAAGTCGGCCAATTCAGCAGAAGGGGAACATGGGGAATATGAGGCATAAGTGCCTTTTACCATTCCGTCGCTGCCCCCTTTGGTGCCTGCGGCACCACCTTTACCCAAAGGGAAGCATGTCACTGGATTTTCGGGTCGCTATGCTCCCCTACAAATCCAGTTCCTTTGCCACCCCGCAAGCGGGGGCACTATGGGCGCTAGGCAGAGGGGCCACATGGGACATTGCCCGAAGGGCAATCCACCACCCTTTGAACCCTTTGAACCTTTTGAACCCTCTGAACCCTCTGAACCCTTTTTCCCTTTCGGCCCAAGGGGGCTTGCGTTTGACAGACCCAATGGCCTGCGGGTTGTGGACTGCCGCCGGAGGCGGTATATATACTCATCGCCCCATAGGGCGATACCACAACCCTCGGCCCGGCGGGCCGTCAAACCTGAGAACCCTCAGGCCGAAGGCCTGTCAATCCTAAGAACCCTTCCCTTTGAACCCTCTGAACCCGGAAAAAGGACGCAAAGCGTCCTTTTTCTTCCTGTGGTATAATATAAGCGACTATATGCCTGCATAGCCTTCCTGGCATGCAGGGGAAAGTGATTTTATATAGGAGCGTATTATATGAAGAATTCCGATATACGACGGGAAAGACCGCCGAAGAAATCGTCCTTTGTGAAGAGGATTTTTGTATTTCTTGTGGTCATCGTCATGATTGCAGGAGCCGGAGCGGCGGCGGGTTTTTTCGTGTCCGTTTCCAAACATCTCCCTGATGTGACCGCCAATATCCAGCCTAACGCCTCATCCCGCATTTACGATGATAAAGGCCGCCTCATTACCACCGTCCATGCAGAGGAAAACCGCATTCCCGTGCCCATTACGGAAGTGCCGCAGAACCTGCAGAATGCCTTCGTGGCAGCAGAAGACGTGCGGTTCTATGAACACCACGGCGTGGACCCCCGGGGCATCCTCCGTGCCGTATGGGCCAACGTGGTTACCCGCAACGCCACCGGCCAGGGCGGCTCCACCATTACCCAGCAGCTGGCAAGAAACGCCTTCCTCACCCAGGAACAGACACTGAAGAGAAAACTCCTGGAAGTGGTACTGGCCCTCCAGATTGAAAACAAGTACACTAAGAAACAGATTCTTGAAATGTACATGAACCAGATTTACTTCGGCCAGGGATGCTACGGCATCCAGACCGCCTCCCGGGTTTACTTCGGCAAAGACGTAAAAGACCTCACCCTGCCCCAGTGCGCTATGCTGGCAGGTCTTCCCAACAGCCCGAACTACTACTCCCCCTTCCGCAGCCTGGAAGCGGCCAAGTACCGTCAGGGCATTGTGCTTGACCAGATGGCCAAGTACGGCTATATTTCCGAAGCCGACGCCCAGGCTGCCAAGAAAGCAGACCTGCACCTGGCCAAACCCCAGGCCTCCAAAGGCACCGACAGCACGGCGTCCTATTTCGTAAGCTACGTCATCCAGACCATCAGCGATAAATACGACTCCGACGCCATCTACAAAGAAGGCCTCCAGGTATATACCACCCTGGACCTGGACATGCAGAAAGAAGCAGAACAGGCTCTGAAGGCAGACCTGCCGAAAGGAAGCAAGGATGCCAAAGGACTCACCCAGCCCCAGGGCGCCCTCATGTCCATCGAAGTAGGCACCGGCCACATCAAAGCCATGGTAGGCGGCCGGGGAGAAGACCATTTCAACCGCGCCACCCAGATGGTGCGCCAGCCGGGATCCGCCTTCAAACCCTTCGTATACCTCACTGCCTTTGAAAACAAATTCAGCCCCTACGATACCGTAAGCAACGAAAAGAAAACCTACGGCGGCGGATGGACCCCGAAAAACTACGGCGGCACCTCCGGCGGACAGGTCACCCTGGAAGAAGCGCTGATTCACTCCATGAATATCCCCACCATCGACCTGGCCAATAAAGTGGGCATGAAGAAAATCCTTGACACCGCCGAAGCCTGCGGCATTTCCACCCTGGTGAAAGACGGCAAGAGAAATGATGACAACCTGGCAGCCTCCATCGGCGGCCTCACCAACGGCGTCTCCGTCTACGACATGGCCAAGGCCTACAGTGTCTTCGCCAACGACGGCAAACTCATCGAACCCACCGCCATTCTGAAAGTGGTAGATAGAAACGGCAACGTGCTGGAAGACCACTCCGGCAAACAGGAAGGCAAACAGGTAGTCAACGAAAATGCAGTCTACCGCCTCACCAGCATCCTGGAAGAAGTCATCTCCCGCGGCACCGGCGGCAACGCTTACATCGGCCGCACCGCAGCCGGCAAGACAGGCACCACCGACGACGAACACGACGCATGGTTCGTAGGCTACACCCCCGAACTGGTCACCGCCGTATGGATCGGCGACGATACCAATACAAACGCCGGCTACACCGGCGGCACCGTCCCTGCAGCCATCTGGAGAGACTTCATGAAACAGGCCCTCTCCGCCTACAAGACCAAGTCCTTCTCCGTCCCCGAATCCGTCCGCGCCGAACTGGCCAAAGCCAGAGCCGCCCAGGCAGCCAAAGAAGCGGAAGCCAAGAAGAAAGAAGACGACAAGAAGAAAGACGATAAAGCGGCTAAAGATAATAAAAACGCCGGAAACAAACTCCTTGACCGGATTACCGGCAAGAATGCCGCAAAACCATCAGAGTCCGACAGCAATAAGACCAACTGATACAAAAAGAGCAGCCCTCCCATGGGGCTGCTCTTTTTGCCGCTGCCGGCTGGAATACTATGGATATGTGCTGCATGACACCGCAGGCAAGCGTAGAGAGGTTATTCTGCCCCCTGAATAGGAAGTCCGGCGCAGCCGGATAGGGGGTGGCGAGCTGAGCGAGCCCATGCCGCCGAAGGCGGCCCATCCAGCAGAAGGGAACATGGGGAATATGAGACATAAGTGCTTTTTACCATTCCGGCGCTTCCCCCTTTGGTGCCTGACGGCACCACCTTTCCCCCGCAAGCGGGGGCACAACAAAGCTCCACGAGGCTGTAATCTCATAAGTCGCTCTATGCTAAGCGCGGGTTGTTCTGCCCCCTGAATAGGGGGAAGTCCGGCGCAGCCGGATAGGGGGGTGCGCCCGGCATGGGTGTAATCTAATGGGTGAAAGTCCCT
>NZ_CALGPS010000004.1 GCF_937959425.1 uncultured Dialister sp. | reverse complement strand
GCAGGCGGCCGGGGCTGTGAAAAAATGTTCAATCATTTCTTCACAGCCCCTTTTTATCTTGGAAATTTCTATTTCCTCAGAAGGTCACCGGTTTCCCATAGTAGGCGCATTCCAGGATGCGGCCCATGGCTTCATCATCCACCTTCCGCGGGTTTTCCGGAGTGCAGGCGTCAAGCACGGCGTTATGGGCGATGGCGTCCTTTTTGTCCAGATACAGTTCTTCCGGAACGCCGTAGTCCGCAAGGGACAGAGGAATGTCCATGAGACGGTCGAAGCGGCGGATGGCGTCTTCATAGGACAGTACCAGCTGGGCGTCGGTGTGGCCCGGAAGGCCTACCACGCGGGCCAGGTCGGCGTAGCGGCTCATGCAGGCCTTTTTATTGTACTGAATCACATAGGGAAGGAGAATGGCATTGGCGCAGCCGTGGGGAATGTGGAAGACAGCGCCGATCTTGTGGGCCAGGGAATGGGTAATGCCCAGAAGGCCGTTGGAGAAAGCCATGCCTGCCAGACACTGGGCGATGTGCATTTTTCCCCGGGCTTCTTTATCGCCGTGGTAGGATTCCAGCATATTGTCAAAAATGTCGGATACCGCCTGCTTGGCCAGAGGGTCTGTGAAGCCGTTGGCACAGGTGGAAACGTAGGCCTCTGTGGCGTGGGTCAAAGCATCCATGCCGGTGTGGGCGGTGAGGGTCTTGGGCATGGTGAGGGGAATGTCCAGGTCAAGGATAGCTAGATCCGGTGTCAGGTTGAAATCGGCCAAGGGATACTTGATGCCTGTGGAATAGTCTGTAATGACGGAGAAGGAGGTCACTTCAGTGGCGGTGCCGGAAGTGGAAGGGATAGCTACGAAAATGGCCTTCTGCCTAAGCGGCGGCAGGGAGAAGGGCTTTTTCACATCATCGAAGGTGAGCTCCGGATGCTCATAGAAAACCCACATGGCCTTAGCTGCATCGATGGGGGAGCCGCCGCCGATGGCTACAATAACGTCAGGCTGGAATTCTTCCATTGCTTTGGCCCCTTCCCTGACGGCCTCAATGGAAGGATCCGGAGCAATACCCTCCATAGTTCGGGTCTTGAGGCCGCTGTTCTGCAGTACCTTTTCAACCTTCTGGAGAAAACCGCCGCGGCGCATGGAATGGCCTCCGGTACAGATAAAGGCTTTCTTATGGCCTTTCAGCACGGCCAGTTTCTCAATGGCGCCGTAACCTACATAAATATCTCTCGGCAGGGTAAAACGGAACATAAAAAATCTCCTCCTTTGCATGACTGCCCGGAGGGGAAGATTTCCCGGCATCCGGGCCGGACCGTATAAAATTATTAATCATTCTATTATCTGATTATATTATAGCATCTTTAGGAATGTGCAGATATATTCTTGAGAAATCAGCATAGAAATCCCTTTAGATATGACACATAATCATTCTTGCGGAATGCTGAAAAAAGTGTATTCCATGTAGCGAAACCGGATGAAAAGAGGTAAATCCCTCCAAGATTCTATTGTGCAGCCGGAGGAAATTGTGATATATTGATATAAATATGTATAGTATTCTCATCGTGAGAAAGGAGCTCTTATTTCATGAGCATGCTGAAAGAATTCAAAGATTTTGCCCTTCGCGGCAATGTGGTAGACATGGCAGTCGGCGTTGTCATTGGCGCCGCTTTCGGGAAGATCGTTTCCTCCCTGGTAAGCGACATTATCATGCCGCCTCTGGGCTATGTGCTGGGAGGCATCGACTTTTCCAACCTTTTCCTGCCCCTGTCCCGCGTGCCTGTTTCCACCATGGCAGAAGCCAAGGAAATGGGAATCCCCGTCATTGCCTACGGCCAGTTCCTGAACAATGTCATCGACTTCCTTATCGTGGCTTTCGCCATCTTCATCGTGGTAAAGCAGATCAACCGCTTCTTCCCGAAAGCGCCGGCTAAGGAACCGAGAAAATGCCCCTTCTGCAAAGAAGTCATTGCCGATGATGCCACCCGCTGCTCCCACTGCACTGCGGAATTGAAATAATCTGAGGTCAAAGAAAAAAGGGTAACGGCTCCTGCGGAGCCGAGGGTTCTTAAGGGGCTTAAGGAAGCACTGATTAATTCATAGAGTCTGCTTTTATAAGAATTTTTATGCACTGCTTCGTCATGGGACTCCTTAAATAGCTCGCTATTCGCGTCATCCCATTCCTCGCATTGCATAAAAATTCTAGAATAAAAGCAGACAACGATTTAATCAGCGCTTCCTTAGGTTGACAGCGGCCTGTGGCCGCTGAGGGTTGTGGTGGCGGCTGTCGCCGCAGTTTATAGCCCCTCCACATTTTATAGCCTCCTCCACATAAAGTGGGTGGCCCCTAAAGGGTGGCAAAGGAACTGGATTCGTAGGGGGAGCATAGCGACCTGAGAATCCATTGACATGCTTTTCCGTGGAGAAACAACGCACTCCACTTTGTGCGTCGCTTTCTCTCCTTCATCCTCTGCTGTCACTGACTCACTGGATTTTCGAGTCGCTGTCGCTTCCCTGCAAATCCAGTTCGCATAGTGCAAAATATGTTCGTTGTGCACGCCGTTAGGCGACGGAGGATAGGGGCGGGAATTAGATGTTAGAAGTCAGAAATCAGACGTCAGACTGCATTATGTACTAACCTTCCCGCTCCATCGTCATTCTGAGTGCCAGCAAGAATCTTGGTACCAGGCGTTAGTGATACCAGGGCTGGTAAATACCAATTGGCGGGAAGCGGTCGGCAGTCGGCGGACAGCGGATAGCGGCCCCCCTTTGGTGCCTGCGGCACCACCTTTCCCCCACTGAAGCGGGGGCACTATGGATGCTGTGCATTGCCATCAGCCCACTCATTTCCCCATACACGTCTAAAGCCTCCCTTGCGGGAGGCTTTTTTGGAGACGTTGGATTGTTGAGAAAGATTGGTAACAATGAGTGGAATCACCACGGCCAATGGTGATTTCCTTTTTGTTTACGACTATATAATACAACGGTTTACGATTATTGTCAAGCTCATTTATAAAATAAAATAACAATAATTGACAATATCTCCTTTCCGATTTTGCCAATTTCTTCTTTCATAGGGTATAATAGACTTAAAAATGACTGGTATTCAAAAGGAGGATATGTGATGAAGAAACAATTAGCAGCTCTGGCACTGGCCTGTGCCCTGATTCCCGGTGCAGCCATGGCGGCAGGGAAAGTGCCCACATCGGACAAGATGATGAATGATTACAATAAATATGTGGTAGTCTATACCTCTGACGAAGAACGGATTTATGCAGATGCAGACACCATTGAAAGGGATCCGGTCTCCGCCGGCGAACTTCCTGTCATCCGCGCCACCCTCTATGCGGAAGTGTACAAGCATCCCCTTACCTGGCCGGACTACGGTAATTATCGCATGGTGGACTACATCCTCCAGTACGACACCGCCGTAGGGGCAGACCAGCTGGGACAGACAATCAAATACCGCATCCTGAACAAACTGGAAGGAGCCTATACCCCCGACGGCAAAGCAGCTCCACTTCCGGGAAAATTTGAAGATCCGGCGGATGAGGCGGAAGACATTTACGTCGCCCTCTATCGTGTATCCAAAACATCCTACTGATAGATATTTCCTTTACAAAGAGGAGTAAAAATTATATAATAAATCTAATAACATAGGAAGCAAAGGAGCCTCGCTTTTTCGGCGGGGCTCCTTTTATCTGCTTTTATGATACGAAAGTGCGGATTTGTAGGTAACAGCCGGCGGTACATCAGCCGGCTGCGCACTTCAATCAAATAAACGGGCCGTAAGCAGGCCCTGATGGAGATGGAGATATGCAGCTTTTTATAGCAGGTGGATGCGGCGATGAAGGAAGAAACTGTTTCTACGTGGAGGGAGACCGCCACGCTTTTATTGTAGACGCGGGAACCTCCACCGACGGTCTGGACCGCATACCGGACATTATGCCGGAGCAGATTCACAAGGCGGAGTACCTTTTCATTACCCACTCCCACCGGGACCACACCGGCGCCATCGAATACCTGGTAAAGCAGGGCTTTGACGGCCCGGTTCTCATGTCCAACCAGACCTACCGGCAGCTTCACTACAAGCCTTGGAACACCATGATCCTGGACTCCACGGCGCCGGAGCTGGAGCTGGAACCGGGCTTTACGGTGAAATGGGGACGCACGGGCCACTGTGCCGGTGCCGTGTGGTTCCTTATTTCCATGGAAGGGCGGAGCCTCTTCTTCTCCGGAGACTATCGGGAAAATGATACCTTCTACCGCTGTGATGCGGTGCGGGGCATTCACGCCGACATGGCGGTGATTGATGCCGCCTACAGCCGGAAAGACCGGGGGCCGGACCTGAGAAAACAGGTGGTGGAGAAGGCCGCCGCCCTTATGAAGGACAACGCCCCCCTCCTCATGCCGGTTCCCCATTACGGCAGAGGCCTTTCCATGGGCATCCTCTTTCACCGCACCTTCGGCAGAGACCATGGCATCTACATGGCTCCCAAACTTTACGACGAATGGCTCCGCCTGGGGCACCGGAAATATTTTGTTCATGATGAAATCACGGAGCTCCCTTTCTCCATATTCCGGCGCTGGGACAATGAAACCATAGAAAAAGGAAATATCTATTTCCTCACCGACGCCCAGCTCTCCCGTGCCTCCAGCCGGCAGCTCATCATGGCCCATCCGGACATGGGGGTGCTCCTCACCGGAAGCATCCACGGCTATGGCAAAGCCCGCTGTTTCTTCGAAAACGGGCGGGCCAAGTTTGCCCTCTGGCCTAACCATCTTACCTGGCAGGAAATGGAAGACCTGAAGGCGGAGAACGACATGGGCCTGGTGGTGCCCTTCCACAATAAAAAAGTGAAACCGGAAAACGACACCTTCGTTTTCTGATGACGAAAAATCGGATAAGGACAGGAAGGGAGTGGCTTTCCTGTCCTTTCCTGCGTATGTTATAATAAAGAAAAGAAAATTCCCCGTTTCACAGGATAAGAAAGGTGGGGGTTATATGTTAAAGTATAAAAAGATTCTGGTTCCCTATGATGGTTCCGACCATGCGAAAAAAGCGCTTCTCCATGCCATAGACCTGGCAAAGGCAGGAGACGGCACAGTCCTTTACATTGCTTCCGTATGCAATATGGTATCTGCCATGAGCAACTTCGACCAGGTATCCATTGCCGAAGGCTGCCTCACCACGAAGCTCTCCGAAGACCTGGAAGAACAGTGCAAAGAAGACCTGAAAGAAGCAGCCGCCATGGTTCCGGAAGGCATTGCCCATGAAGAACTGTACGAAGTAGGCTCCCCGGGACCGGTGCTCCTTAATATGGCAGAAGAAAAGGGCTGCGACCTGGTGGTCATGGGCAGCCGCGGCCTAGGCCCCCTGAAAGGTATCTTCATGGGCTCCGTATCCAGCTACATGGTTAGCCGCTCCAAATGCCCCGTACTGATTGTGAAATAAAAAAAGGGGCTGTGAAGAAATGATTGAACATTTTTTCACAGCCCCGGCCGCCTGC
>NZ_CALGPS010000003.1 GCF_937959425.1 uncultured Dialister sp. | reverse complement strand
ATAGCGGTGAATTGGCCACCTCCGGTGGCCACCCCCTATCCGGCTGCGCCGGACTGCTCCACGGGAAAGCGTCTCACGTGATTTTCGGGTTGCTACCGCTCCCCTACAAATCACGTTCGCTTGCCACCCCTATTCAGGGGGCAGAATAGGTTTCTCTATGCTTTCCTGTAGAGTCATGTGGCACAATGTTGAGCGTCCATAGTGCCCCCTGAACAGGGGGGAAGGTGGTGGCGCAGCCACCAAAGGGGGCCGCTTTTCCATCGCCCGCCAGGGCAGTTGTAAAGGTTTTATAATAATGGCGTCCTTTCATTATTTAGAGGACGCCCACCAGAACCCTCGGCCCCACTGGGGCCGTCAAAACTGAGAACCCTCGGGGCGAGAGCCCCGTCAAACCTCTGAACCCTCACGCCCGCAGGGCGTGTCCCTCACTTCTTCCTATGCACCATGAGTTCTATGAGCTCATAGAGAATTGTACTATCAAAAGGCAGTTTTGCCAATGCCTCTTTTGCCAGCGCTGCTTCTTCTTCCGCAAAGGCTTTGGCCTTTTCCAGTCCCAGGATGGTGACGAAGGTGGATTTATGGTCCTTTTCGTCCTGTCCGGGCATTTTGCCCATGTCTTCCAGATTTCCTGTTTCATCCAGAAGGTCGTCGGTAATCTGGAAGAGGAGGCCCAGGTGGGTGGCGAAGGTTTCCAGGAGGAGTCTTTCCTTCATCGCCGTTCCTGCAATGGCGCAGGCCATGGAAACGGGAGCGGTGAGGAGGCAGCCTGTTTTGCAGGCGTCCAGTGTTTTGAGTTCGGAGAGGGTCAGCTGTTTCCCTTCCGCTTCCATGTCATGGGCCTGACCACCTACCATGCCTTCCGGGCCGGCGGCGCGGGCGAGGATGTCTATGAGCTGCACCCGGATTTCCGGGCTGATTTCTTTCTGCTCCGCCAGGAGCTGGAAAGCGAATGTTAAGAGTCCGTCGCCTGCCTGGGTGGCCATGCCGGCGCCGTAGACTTTGTGGTTGGTGAGCCGGCCGCGGCGGTAGTCATCGTTGTCCATGGCAGGGAGGTCGTCATGAATGAGGGAATAGGTGTGCACACATTCCAGAGCGCAGGCGGCGTCCACATAGCGGCTGCTGTCCACTCCTAAAGTGTCAAGCACGGTAAGGAAGAGGAAGGGCCGGATGCGCTTTCCCCCTGCCAGAAGGCTGTAGTTCATGGCGTCGTAGAGGGTCTTGTGCTCTACCCGGTCCGCTTTCAAAAGGACCGCCAGCCTGTCATTGATGAGTTTCTGTTTTGTCTTCAGCGCTTCCCGAATCATAGGGTTCCATCTCCTTTTCCAAGAGTTCCTCTGTCTTTTGTGAAATCACCGTGAGCTCGCCGTCCACTTCATTCAAAATGGAGAGGCAGTGGGCAGCGGCTGCCATGCCCTCTTTATAGACCGCGGCGATTTCATCGATGCCTGCGTCACCGGAAGAAATCCGGCGGGCCGCGTCTTTTAAAACGTTCATGCTTTCTTCAAATGTGAGCGATTTATTGTCCATGTCCCCCGCTCCTTTCCTGCATAGTGATGAGCGTTTCCAGTACATCCCGGTACCGGGATTTCAAATGTTTTTCCTTATCCCTGTCAAGAGAGAGCATGAGCGATTGGATTTTAAGCCGAAGATTCCTTAGACGCTCCGGGGAAATCCGATTTCTCATGGAAACCAGAATCCCTGCGATTTCCTCTCTCTTTTCAAGGAAACGGGATTTTCTTTCCTCATCCAGCTCCCTTACGGCCCCCGAAAGCAGGGTAAGCCAGGCCTTTCGTTCAGGAATGGCGATTTCCGCCGCCTGGGTAGGCGTGGAAGCCCGGCGGTCGGCAGTAAGGTCCGCCAGCGTGGTGTCCGTCTCGTGGCCTAGGGCGGAAATCACCGGCAGGGGACAGGAATGAATGGCATCCAGCAGCACCCTTTCATTAAAGGGCGCCAAATCATCCTCCGCTCCCCCGCCCCGGGCCAGGATGATAACATCCGGCCGATCAGAGGCTCCGGCAGCTTCGGAAATCTTTGCCGCCATATCCGCTGCCGCACCCGCTCCCTGTACGGACGTGCTGTAAAGGGTGTAACGGACGCAGGGATTCCTCATGCGCCCCGTCTTTACGATATCATGCACCACGGCGCCGCTTTCCGACGATACGATGGCTATGTGAAATGGAAAAGGCGGAAGAGACTTCTTCCGGAAGGGGTCGAAATAACCCGCCTTCTCCAGCTCCCGCACCATATCTTCCTTCTCTTCCAGACGGCTGCTCTTCCTCACATCCAGAATGCGCTCCACGAAAAGAGAAGGCCAGCCGGAAAAGGCATTGTAACGGATATCCCCCACCACCGTGGCCTCCATGCCGCTCTCCAGATTCCGGGTAAGAAAAGCATTCCCCATCCTGCCGATGACGCAGAAAAGACGGGACTCCTCCCCCAGAAGGGTGAAATAAGTGACGCCGGAGAAATGGGAGTGCACAGAGGAAATCGTCCCCCGCACCGCCACATGGCTGAATATATAGTCCTTTTTCATGCGCCCCGCCAGAAGACGGCCGCATTCGCTTACAGAGTAGATTTTCATGATTTTGGGATAAGGTTCTTAAGATTGACCGGCCTTACGGCCGGAGGGTTCTTAGGTTTGACGGGCCCTTTGGGCCCGAGGGTTGTGGATAGCCGCCTACGGCGGCTATGAATTATAAAGTCAGCGTTACGGGAATCCCTTTTGTGTCACCAAGGGTACATGACGAAGAGCCAGAGCCTCCTTCCTTTGGAAGGCAGAAGCCCTGCAGAGGGCTTCTGAGCCGGGCTCTTATTTGAGCATAACCTGCACATAAAGCGAACACCTTAATGCCCGGCCGTTGGTGTCGCCGCAGGCGACGGAGGATAGCGG
>NZ_CALGPS010000002.1 GCF_937959425.1 uncultured Dialister sp. | reverse complement strand
TAGAATAATCTTAACTTGACAGAAAAAATTTACACAAAGGACTTGACAGACCCCCCATAAAAGGGCCTTCCTTTTAGTCGACTGACCGTTAGGCCCGGTTGTTCGGTTTTCGCCGCCGTAGGTGGCATTATAAAATCATTGCCCGCAGGGCAATCCACAACCCTCGGCGGCGAAGCCGCCGTCAAACCTAAGAACCCTCCGGCCCAGCGGGCCGGTCAACCTTAAGAACCTTCGGGCCCTGCGGGCCCGCCCCCTTTGGTACTGCGTACCACCTTCCCACCCGCGTGCGGTGGGACAATAAATGGAGCGCACAACCCTCTGAACCCGGGCCGCACCGCAGCCTCCGTGCAGTGATATAATAGGAAAAGATTTTAAGGGAAAGGAAGGAGGAAAAGAATGAACAGCCGCTTTTTTATCGTATTTGCCGACATCCTTCTGCCTCTCCTCCTGGGCATGGTACTCCGGCGGTGGGGGCTGTCCCGGGAAATCCTCCGCATGGTGATCAGAGCCAACGTGGTGGTGATTGCCACCTTTCTGTCTCTGGTGTCCTTCTGGTCCGTTCATGTGACGAAGGAACTCCTTTGGCTTCCCATTTCTATTATCCCCATCTGTTTCATCCCCGTCCTCATTTTCTATGGTATCCAGAAAAACCGTTTCCATAACCCTTTGGACCAGGGAAGCTACATGATTTCCATGATGCTGGGAAATATAGGCACCCTGGCGGGCCTCTGCGCCTACGTCCTCTTTGGGGAGAAGGGATTTGCCTATGTGCAGCTCATCGCCGTGCCCCAGATACTGGTAATCGTCCTTTTCTGCTTTCCCATGGCCCAGCGGTTTTATGAAATGGGAACAGGCAGCGGCGATAAAGGAGAAAAGACGAATTTCCTCCGTCTCCTTCTTACGCCAAACCAGCTTCCTGCCCTGGGCGTAGCGGCAGGACTTTTCCTCTCCGGCCTTCACGTGGAAAGACCGGAAGCGGTGGGGACCCTTTTTACCGTCCTCATCCATGTGAGCGCCTGGATGGGCATGATGCCCGTGGGCTACGACCTCCGCCTGGGCAGCGTAGGCACCTATGCCCTCAAACTGTGGCCCATTTTCCCGGTGAAATTTATCCTTCTTCCTGCCATCCTCTACGGTTTGACCATTCTTTTCGTGAAAGATCCCGCCATGATTACCTGCGTCGTCCTCTCCGCCGGCGCACCGACTGCCATCTTCGCCGTAGCCGCCTCCCAGCTCTATGGCCTCAACGTGGACATGGCAGAATCCTCCTTCGTCACCACCACCCTGACCTTCCTCTTCGTCCTCTATCCTTTGGTGTACTGGTGGGTGGGGATGTGATCGGGGAGCGCCTGACGGCGCGATCGGGATCGAGATCGGGATCGGGGGCCGCCTGCGGGCGATGGAAAAGCAGCACCCCCTTTGGTGGCTGCGCCACCACCTTTCCCCCAGCAGAGCTGGGGGCACTATGGATGCTCAGCAATGTGCCACATGACTCTGCAGGAAAGCTTAGAGAGATTTATTCTCCCCCCCCCCTGAATAGGGTGGCAAGCGAACTTGGTTCGTAGGGGAGCAAAGCGACCTGAGAACCAAGTGAGACGCTTTCCCGTGGAGGGAGTCCGGCGCAGCCGAATAGGGGGTGGCCGCGTAGCGGCCAATTCAGCAGAATGTTCAGCGTGATTTATGTAGCACAAAGCAAGCTCCGTAACGCCCTTGTATCCCCTTGAGGGGAAGAGGGCCACGAAGTGGCGCAGGGGTGTACGAGGCTGAGCAGCGAAATGATACTCTATGCGTTTCTGCCTGTCGCAAGGCAGCTTTCTGCAGGGAGATTTCTCGACTCCCTTTCACTGGCTCCGTGAAGCTATGATGATTCATACCGGCTTGTACCTTCGCTCGAAATGACGGGGGAGCCATAGTGGCACTAAAGCAAATCCCGTAACGCTGACTTCATAATCATTGCCGCGCAGCGGCTATCCACAACCCTCGACGGCGAAGCCGCCGTCAAACCTAAGAACCCTCCGGCCAGCGGGCCGGTCAATCTTAAGAACCTTCGGGCCCGCCCCCTTTGGTGGCTGGCGCCACCACCTTCCCTCCCCGCAGGCGGGTGGGACAATAGGATGGGGAGGAACCCTGGCCGCGAAGCGGCCTTTTTTACATTTCCGGAACAGAAGTGTATAATAAAAGCATTATTTATTTAAAAGAAGTATGGGAGAGAAAAGGAAACTTTTCAGGGGAGGGCTTATGAAAGAAGAAACCACGCGGGCCAAGGGCCAGTTTATTTTTGCTATGATGATTTTCGGCACACTGGGGATTTTTATCCGGTACATTCCCCTGCCTTCTACGGTGATTGCAGAGGCGAGGGGGATTCTGGCCACCCTGTTTCTTCTTGTGGTGGTTCTTCTCCGCCATTCTTCCATTTCAAAGGAAGCGGTGAAACGGAATTTCAAATTTCTTTTCTTTTCCGGCGCCGCCATCGGAATCAACTGGATTCTTCTCTTTGAGGCCTACCGGTACACCACCGTGTCCACCGCCACCCTGTCCTACTACATGGCGCCGGTGTTCGTGATTCTGGCGTCTCCCTTTGTAGTGAAGGAAAGGCTGACGGCGATGAAATTTCTCTGCGCCCTGGCTGCCTTTGGGGGCATGGTCCTTATTTCCGGTGTCCTGACAGAGCCGGGGGAGGGGGTTACCTTCAAAGGCATCGGCTTTGGCCTGGGAGCGGCGGCCTTTTATGCTTCCGTCATGCTGCTGAACCAGTTTCTGAAGGACATCAGCGCCTACGATATGACCATCACCCAGCTGGGCCTGGCGTCCCTGGTGCTCCTGCCCTATACCCTTCTTACGGAAAACCTGGCCGCCCTGCCCTGGGCGCCTGTGACGGTGATTCTTCTTCTTACCGTAGGCATCGTCCATACAGGCATTACCTATACCCTCTACTTCGGCAGCATGGCCGGCCTCCACGCCCAGACCGCCGCCCTCTTCAGCTACATCGATCCCATCGTGGCTATCATCCTATCCGCCTGCTGGCTGGGAGAACCCCTGGGCGCCGCCGGCCTTGCCGGAGCCGTCCTCATCCTGGGCTCCACCGTGGTGAGCTCTTTGGGGACACGCCTGCGGAGTGAGGGTTGACGGGCCCTGTGGGCGTGCAGCCGCGGAGCGGCTGGGATCGAAGATCGGGATCGAGGATCGGGG
>NZ_CALGPS010000001.1 GCF_937959425.1 uncultured Dialister sp. | reverse complement strand
CCACCACTTCGTGGTCCCCCCCACCCCCTTGTGGGGGTGGGCAAGTTTTAAGGTACCGCTGTCCCCGCTCTTTGCAAGCAGCGAACAGCGAGTTTTGGGAGGAAAAGGGGACCGTGCCACTACGCCACTTGCCCACCCCTAGAAGGGGTGGGTGGCGAGCGCCTATATACTCTCTTGCGCCCCCCTGCTTGTCAAGGGGGGAGAGGGCCACGCAGTGGCGAGGGGGGATTGCCAAAGGCACACTGCCGTCAGGCGGCATTTTAAAATCTATTGCCCGCAGGGCAATCCATAACCTTCGGGCCCAAAGGCCCGTCAAACCTGAGAACCCTTGCGCCCGCAGGGCGCATCAATCTTTAGAACCTTCCTCCTCTGAAACCTGGCCGCACCGCGGCCTGTCGTCATTTCGAGCGGAGCGAAGCGGAGTCGAGAAATCTCCCGGCGCCATGCTAACCTGCTCCAATGACCCTACAGCATAGAACGTAACGTAGGCTCCTTCCTCAGGAAGGAGCTGCCCGATAGGGCTGAGAATAGGTCCGAGCCACAAACCTCAAATCTCTTTCCTCAAATCTCAAATCTCTCCCCCTGTCGGACGTCTGAAGTCTGACTGTCTGAAGTCTGACTGTCTGATGTCTCAAATCTCAAATCTCAACAGAGTTTATCATTCCTTTACCACTGCCCTTTTGAAAATGTGTTAATATAATAAAAAAGCAATAGACATACATATTCCTATAGAAAAAGGTGAAAATATGAAAATTCTTGTAACCGGCGGTGCCGGCTTTATTGGTTCCCACTTGGTACGCCAGCTCATGGAAGCAGGAGATGACGTCATTTCCCTGGACAACCTGTCCACCGGCCTTCGGGAAAACCTTCCCAAGGACGCCCGTCTGGAAGTGATGGATACCCATGATGAAAGAGTAGAAGACCTCTTCCGCGAAGAACATTTCGACGCGGTAGTCCATCTGGCCGCCCAGACCCTGGTTAGCGACTCCATGGTGGACCCGGAAAATGACATGTACCAGAACATTGCCGGAACCGTACATATCCTGGAATGCTGCAGGAAATACGGCGTAAAGCGGGTCATCTTCTCCTCCTCCGCCGCCACCTACGGCGACGTAGACGAAAAAGCACTGCCCCTTCCCGAAACCCTGCCCCAGGAACCCCTCTCCTTCTACGGCCTTACCAAAATGACCGTGGAAAAGTACCTGGCCCTCTACCATCTTGCCTACGGTCTCCACTACGTAGTCCTCCGCTTTGCCAACGTATACGGCGAACGCCAGGGAGACGGGGGAGAAGGCGGCGTTATCAGCATCTTTGCCAAACGCCTGGCCAAAGGCGAAGGCATTACCATCTTCGGAAATGGGAAACAGACTAGAGACTTCGTCTACGCCGGCGATATCGCCAAAGGCATCCGACTGGCACTCACCACCGTAAACGCCGACACCTGCTACAACCTCAGCACCCAGACCGAAACCAGCCTGAACGACCTGGTCACCATTTTCTCCAAAATTACAGGCAAACAAATCACTCCATCCTATGGCCCCGTGAGAGAAGGAGACATCTACCGCTCCTCCCTGGCCAACGAAAAAGCAGTCAAAAACCTCCACTGGACACCGGAAATGCCACTGGAAGAAGGACTGAAACGGACCTACGAGTACTTCCAAAAACAATGAAATGTAATTAAAAGACGCTCTTCCTGGAAATAGAAGAGCGTCTTTTTAATATGAGAAAGGTGGGCGCCTGCTCATCAAAAAGGCGCCTCTTATGATCAAACCTTCAAAACCGCCCCAAGGGGCGAGGGAAAACCGTACAACCGGGCTTCGCCCGTTGGAAATGCACCCCTATCCCCCACCGGGGGAGACGTTGCCGGAGGCGACAGAAGGGGTGCATTTCCATCAGGCGCAGCTTGGTTGGCATGTTTTCCCTCGCGCCAAAGGCGCGGTTGTCTGGTTTTATCAAAAGAGGCGGCCATATATGATTGTAAAGGCCGCCCACCTATTTGAAATGCAGTCAAAGACGGATGCTTTTCAAAGGTCCTTTATTTTTCAAAAACCTATGATAAAATGAAGGTGAAGGAGGTGGTGTGATGGACTACGACCCATAGACGACGTCTATCTGGCCGGTAAGAATCCCGAATACGATGCGGCGGCGAAGAAGCTGCTTTCCAGCAAGAAGATACTGGCTTGGATACTGAAGTACTGTGTGGAAGAATTCAAAGACTGTTCCATTGCCGATATCCGTGACCGCTATATCATAGGCATACCGGAAACAGCATCGGTGCCGGTGCTTCCCGACGAAACCAATGCGGCCGCCATGGTCAATGCCGACCGGATTTCCGGCGAAAGGACGGAAGATACCAGCGTCACAGAAGGAAAAGTCACTTTCGACATCCGCTTCAGGGCCATCACGCCCTGCAATGAACTGGTGCAGCTCATTATCAACATCGAAGCCCAAAGGAGCCGCCACACATCCTATCCGCTCATGAAGCGGGCCATGTACTATGTGAGCCGCCTCATTTCCTCCCAGTACGGTGTGGACTTTGACAAGGCACAATACGGAAAAATTAAGAAGGTCTACAGCATATGGCTCTGCATGGATGCGCCCGATGACAGAGGCGGCATCACTCGCTACCGCATGCAGGAAGAGACGGAGTATGGAAATATCCTGGATGAAAAAGAAAACTACGACCTGCAGCAGGTAGTCATGGTTTACGTGGCCCATGCCCGGGCGGATATGGAAAACCGCCTGCTGAACCTTCTGGGCGAACTCTTTGTATCAGAAGACGATGCCAGCAGGAAAAAGGCAGAACTGATTGAGCACTACGATATTGATTTAAACGATGATGAAGAAAGGCTGGTGAGTACCATGTGCAATTTGAGTGTAGGATTATATGAAAAAGGAATGGAGAAAAACAGCAATCAGATTATCATTAACCTTCTGCGGATGCATATGGGCATAGATTTCATCAAGAAAGCTACGGGCCGTTCGGAAGAAGATATAAAGAAACTGGCAGAGGAAAATCACCTGCCCATATAGAAGAGAAAACGGGTGAGAACCATGTGCAGCCTGAGGGTGGGGTAAAAGAGGAGAAAGGAACGGAATTGACAGGACTCCTCGGAGGACCGTTGTTCCTCTTCTCGGCATGGGATATTCTATTTGTAATGTCCTTTGTCCTATGACATGGCTTTGGGTTAAGGTGGTCAAGAAGGAATAGTGATGGTATGAATCTGGGGAAGTTTGTTTTATCCAGAGCATATGCGAATGGATTCAAGGTAGGTTATGAGATAGGCTATGAAGAGTCAATGGGAAGAATTCCTTATCGTGCCATAGCTGAACTGCTGGAAAGAAGTTACTCTGTAGAAAAAGTAGCGGAATTTACGAGACTTCCTGTTGAAAAGATAGAAGAAATACGCACGCAGATAGAACAGGGCGGGAAAAAGAGTCGCTTCCTGACAGAGCCTAACGATGCTCTTCATCAGACGGTTATTCATCTTTTCAATATGGGGCTCTCTGTGGACGATATGGCTATGAGTACCGACCTTCCTGTGGAAAAGGTGGAAGAAATCAAAAAAGAAATAGAAGA